>DATMLG010000250.1:0-7643 GCA_035570675.1 Verrucomicrobiia bacterium
ATAATATATTTTTGGGCGAGATTACCTGGTTCATGCCGCTGCCGGTAATGGTCATCAACAAACTCGCGCACATCATCTACGGCATTTTCCGGGCCAAAGTGTTTCACGGGATGCCCTGACTTCGGTGTGCCGCAGGAGGACGTTGTTTTGCCTGAGTGGGAATGGCGGGAGTGGCGGGGCTCGAACCCGTAACCTCTGCCGTGACAGGGCAGCGCTCTAACCAATTGAGCTACACCCCCGCTCAAGCGGAGGCGAATCTTGCGGAAACGACCGGCCTGCGTCAAGGCGAAGAAAAAAAATTCGGGCAGCAGACGCCAAGGAGGTGGGGGTGGGGAACCCCGCTGAAGAAACGTGCTGCCACCCGAACACTACAAGTCTATCCGCTCGGCCATATTTGTCAACAGGTCATTTAAAGGCTAAAAGCCGCAGGCGTAATCCCGCGCTCAATGGCAAAAAGAAACCAGCCCTGACGGGGCCAAACCAGCCTGTTCGCCCCAAAATCGCACCCGCGTAATTGGAACAACTTCTGCTCGTTTTTCAACCGGTTTGCGCTAGAATAGCATGGTTCGTAGAAGTGAAAAACGCGCGTTTTACCTGTGTAATGGCCTGGCTGCTGACGGTTTTGGTGGCCCGCGGCGTTACCCCGGATGTCGGCAAGGACCGGCTGCGCAACCTCGTCAAGCTCCCCACCATCACCTTTTCGCCGGACTGGACCTTTGACCCGGAACGCGGTTTTGCCCTCGGCTCCGAGACCCAGGATGTCCGCGCTCAAATCGCCGACTTGTCGTCGGGCTTGAAGGGCGACCTCAGCGACGCCAAGGATGAGGAAAAACTCGGGGAACTTTACGCGGCGATTGATGATACCCCAAACGCGGAAAAATCCTGGACGCTCGCGGCGGACCTGTATCGCAAGCGGGCCGAGTCGCAATCCGACGACGGCGTGCTGCTGGCGGAATTCGGGCTGTCGCTCGAGGGAGCGGGACGAATCCCGGAGGCCGAGAGCATCTTGCGTCAGGCGGTCCGGGTTGCCTCCGGCGAATGGCGCTGTCGCGTGGCGCTGGGACGATTTTTGGATCACGAAGCGCGGCGGAGCGTCCTAGAAGGAGCCTCCGTGGACGCGGCGTCGGGCAAGCCGGACGCGGACGGCGTGTCCCTGGCGCAGAGTCGGATGGATGAAGCCGGCGAATGTTTTGACCGCGCGGTGTCGATGGCGTCCGGGGAGCCGGAGGTTTGGTTCCGTCGCGGGATGCACCGTTGTCTGCGGCAGATGGTGTTGAACCAAATCCGTTTTGCCAAGGGCGGCGACGACACCATCGCCGATCCGTATGAGGGATGTTTTTCGCCGGAGAGCCTCGCGGATTTGCAGCACGCAGCCGGCCTGAGCCCGGATGACTATCAATTAATTGGCGCGACGGCGTTGTTTGAGATTTACACCATCACCGATCGCAAGGGGCAGGCGGCGGTGCCGTTTTCCTGGGACGCCCTGCCGGAGAAAACGCAGGAATCGCTCCACGATGCCATGACGAGGCTTGAGAATCTTGCCCAGAGCGGGAACCCTCGCACGGCGGCGGGCGCGCTTGAAGTGCTGGGCATTCTTGAGGGCCCGGTCTTGCACGAGCCCAACCGTTGCATCACCACCCTGCGGCAGGCGCTGGCGATCCAGCCTTCCCGCGAACACGCCTGGGAGGTGCTGGTGGCGACCCTGGCGCAGGGCCGGCGCTACGACGAATTGCTGGTGGTCTGCCAGGAGCAAATTAGACAGACGAATTCAGCGCGCACGCATCTGTTGCTGGCCAAGGCATACGAAAAGCTGAAGCAATGGGACGGTTCCGAGGTCGCGGCGCGCCTGGCGGCCAGCGAGGATGGCGATGATTTCTCGGCGGACCTGTCGCTGGCGGCGTTGCTGATCAAGCGCAGCGGCACCGACGACTCCGCACTGCCCGAGGCCGACGAATGGCTGCAACGCTCGGAGGCCGTCTTGAACAAGACCCCGCCGTTGTTGCGCAGCCGCGAGCAGGTCATCGACCTGACCCTCACGCGCGGAATTTATTACGCGCTGACCGGTGAAATGGATACCGCGCGCAAATTTGTGAGGACCGTCATCGAGCGCGACAAGGACAACAAGTTCGCCCGCGAAATTCTTTCCGCAATGGATTTCTGAGGTCTGTGGGTGCCGAGACGGGAGCGGCTACTGAATTGGGTGTAGCTTCCAGCGCTGAAAATGTTACCCCCTCTCCTTGGAAGAGGGAAGGGGTGAGGGCGAGCTTCTCTCCTCAATTCTAAAATTATGCCTCAAAGGCTGTTCAGCCGGTCAATCAAACTTCGCAGCCGTCCGTAATCCCGCCGGTTGAACCCAAACGCAATCCGCGCCAGCTCAAGATTGTCGCCATCGGCCTTTTCCTCGGCAGACGGCTCGACGTTCTTGATTTTTGCGCCGTTGATGATGTCGGCAAAATCCTCGTTCATCGCATCCAGCGCCGAGGCGGACGGCGAATGTCTGAGCCGGATGACGATCAGGTCCTTCACGAACCGGCTGGAGTGGAAGTTGCGGTAGAAGCGCGTGATGATGCGCACCGCCTCGCCGGGGTCTTCCGTGATTTGATAAAGGTTGAGGTCGTCCGGGGAGATTAATTCGTCGCGCAGCAGATGTTCGCGCACGTGCTTGTCCCACGTCTTCCAGTAGGTGCCGCCGGGTTTGTCCACCAGCACGAGCGGCATCAACTGGCTCTTGCCGGTCTGCATCAGCGTGAGCGCCTCGTAACCCTCGTCCAGCGTGCCGAAGCCGCCGGGGAAAAGCGCGATGGCGTCCGAGTGCCGCACAAAGATGAGCTTGCGCGTGAAAAAATATTTGAAGGTGACCAGTTTTTTGTCGTCCTGGATCAACGGGTTCGCGCTCTGCTCCCACGGCAGCCGGATGTTTGCGCCAAAGCTGTTTTCGCGGCCCGCGCCCTCGTGTCCCGCCTGCATGATTCCGCTGCCCGCGCCGGTGATCACCATGAAACCGGCCTCGACCAGTTTGCGCCCGAGTTCCACCGCCTGCTGATATTCCACCTTGGAGGGTTGCATGCGGGCGGAGCCGAAAATCGTGACCTTGCGTTTGTGGGCGTAGGGCGCGAAGAGCCGGAAGGCATAGCGCAACTCCCGCATCGCCGTCTGGATGACCCGCACGTCCCCGCTGTCCTTCACGTCCGTCATCAGCTTGAGCGCGCTCTCGATGATGTCCACGACGGCGTCCTCGTTCGCGCCGCCGCCCTTCGCCGCGATCAATTCCCGGATGCGCCGCGTCAATTCAGGGTCCGCCGGCGCTTTTTCTTTTCGTGCCATGAACCGAGGATATTCGTTCGCTGGCCAGGCCTCAACTTGATTTAGTCGGGTATAGCAGGCGGTTGGTATCCTGATTTGTGGGTGGAACGGGCGACTCGCCCGTCTTGGTCGGCGACTCGCCGACCGGAATGGTAAGGTGCTGCAGTTTAAGTTGCGGAGTTGTTGGATTTATTCCTCCCGTCAATTTCGTCTGGCGAGTCGCCGGACGATACAGGCCGGTGGCCTGTGCCACCCATTTCCAAATTGAGCCGCCTTCTGCCGCCTCTGTGCGTTGACACCCTCGCATACCGATGGTACCGTGCGAATTCCGTTAGATGCAGTTATAAGCAGCGATGGACTATAAAAACACGTTGAATCTGCCGCAGACCGGCTTTCCGATGAAGGCCGACTTGGTGGCCCGCGAGCCGCAACGGCTGGAGCAATGGCAGTCCGCCGGTTTGTACGAAAAAATCCAGGCCGCCCGCGCCGGCGCGGAGAAATTCGTGCTGCATGACGGCCCGCCCTTCGCGAACGGCGATGTCCATGTCGGCACCGCGTTGAACAAGATTCTCAAGGACATCATCGTCAAATACAAGACGCTGCGCGGTTTCAGCGCGCCCTATGTGCCGGGCTGGGATTGCCACGGCCTGCCCATCGAATTCAAGGTGACCCAGGAAATGCGCAAAGCCGGTGATACCGGGACCGATCCCGCCGCCATCCGCAAGGCCTGCGACGCCTACGCCCGCAAATACATCGACATCCAGCGCGCGCAATTTAAGCGCCTCGGCGTCTTTGGCGATTGGGAGAATCCCTACCTCACGCTGAACAAGGAATATGAGGCCGATGAATTGCGTCTATTCGCGGACATCGTGGAAAAGGGATTCGTCTATCGCGGCAAAAAGCCCGTGTATTGGAGCATCCCGGCGCGCACCGCCCTGGCCGAGGCCGAGGTCGAATACCACGACCACGTGAGCCAGAGCGTTTTCGTAAAGTTCCCTGTCGTCGGCCAGCCGGGCACGTTCATCGTCATCTGGACAACCACGCCTTGGACGCTGCCTGCCAACCTCGCGGTCGCATATAACAAAAAGTTTGAGTACGTTCAGGTTGATTTAAATGGGGAAATACTTTTGGTCGCAGCGGATCTCATTGCAAAAGTCCAACTGGAGTGCAAATGGCCGCCGGTGTTGAGTATAAAAGTGCCGCGGCTTACGGGACACGACCTCTCGAGGATTGAATATCATCATCCGTTCTGCAATCGCGTCGGCAAGTTATTTCCCGCCGATTTCGTCACCAGCGACACCGGAACCGGTTTTGTGCATATCGCGCCCGGTCACGGACTAGACGACTACAACCTCGGCCGGCAGCATGGACTGCCGATTTATTCGCCTGTGGACGACGATGGCCGCCTTTGCTTGGTTGAGCCCCAAGCTAAGAATGATTTACCAATAGACCAACAAATGCCGTCAGAATTGCTGGGCAAGTCACTTTTGGAGAAAAATGGAAAGTCTGAAGCGAACGAAGCGGTAATTCAACTGCTCCAAAAGCGCGGGATGTTCGTACATGAACTAAAATACCCGCACAGCTATCCCTATTGCTGGCGTAGCAAGACGGCGACCATTTTCCGCGCGATGGACCAGTGGTTTATTAAAATTGACGCGCCCACTATTTTTAGCACGGACGATTCATTGGCTAGGTCGTTTCGCCAAGATGCTCTCGCTGAAATCGACCGCGTGAAATGGGTACCCGACTGGGGCGTGAACCGGATCCGAAGTGCTGTGGCATCGCGGCCAGATTGGTGCATATCGCGTCAGCGAAGCTGGGGCGTGCCAATTCCTGCATTTTATGGAGCGAAGGGGCTGTCGATGCTTTATCCGGTCGTTATTCGCAAATTTGCCGAATTGGTCGAAAAGCATGGATCAAGCATCTGGTTTGAAAAAAACACCAAAGAGTTAGCCGAACTTTTGGAGATAAAAAAACACGCTCCAGAAGAGGCGGTCACCAAATCCAGCGACACGCTCGACGTTTGGATTGATTCAGGGGCATCATCGCGGGCAGTATTGATGCGCCTGCCTGAACTCAATCACTCAACCCCCAACTCTCAACTCTCAACCGATTCATGGCAGGCCGATGTTTATCTCGAAGGGTCGGACCAGCATCGCGGTTGGTTTCAATCGTCACTGTTGCTCTCCCTAGCGGGCAATGGCGCGGCACCCTTCAAGACTGTCTTGACGCACGGGTTCATGGTGGACGCCGACCGCGAAAAGATTTCCAAAAGCAAACAAGAAACGCCTCCAGAATTTGTTAGTGCGGGATCGAACCACCCTGCGTATTTTCTGGTTGGACAGGCTTCTTTGGAGTCGTTCAAAGAACTTCTTAAAGAGCGGAATGTCCAAATCAATTCAGTAGAAGAAATCGTTGAAGTAAGCCAAATTCAATATTTTGGTTTGTATCTCGCGAAGGAAGTTCCTGTTGAAGGAGCAAAAAAGTTGATCGCAGATTTCAAAACGAAGCCAAAGACTGGTTACGAAAAACCGCAGACCTCCGAGGCCTACATCAAGAAATACGGCGCGGACGTGTTGCGGCTGTGGGTGGCCTCGCAGGATTATCGCAACGACATCGTCGTGAGCGAGGAACGCATCAACAAGGTCAGCGAAACCTATCGCGCCATCCGCAACACCCTGCGCTATCAGCTCTCGAATCTCTACGATTTCGACCCCACTAAACACGCGGTGCCCGATGACAAGTTGACGGGTCTGGATCGCTGGATTCTGGCCGAATTTTCCAAGCTGGAGCAGGAAGTCCTCGCCGCCTACGACAACTACGAGTTCCACGTGGTCTATCAGAAGGTCAGCCAGTTTATCGCCGTGGAATTATCCTCCATTTACCATGACGTGGTGAAGGATCGGCTCTACACCGACGCCGCGAATTCGCCTCGCCGCCGCTCGACCCAAACCGCGTTGCATCGGCTCCTGACGGGCCTTTGCCAAATGCTTGCACCAATGCTCGTGTTCACCGCCGAGGAAGCCTGGGAATTTGTGCCGGGGGCGGAGGGTTCGGTGCATGAGAGCGAATGGGAGGACAGTCTTTTTGAACTGGAACAGGATGAAAAAGCGAAATGGGACTGGCTTAAACAATGGCGCGAACGGCTGCTTCCTGAATTGGAAAAAGCGCGTCAGGCCAAATCCATCGGCAAGGCGCTGGATGCAAAAATTGAAATCGTCATTCCACAGGCTCAAAACCAATATTCTGACGCGGAGATGCTCCGTGAACTGGTGAATGTATCGGCCCTGAAGATCACCGTTGGCGAAAATGCGTCCGAGTGCGTCTTCAAGGCCGACGGCCAAAAATGCGAGCGCTGCTGGCATTGGGAGACGGACGTGGGCTCCGACCCGGCGCATCCCACGATTTGCGCGCGATGCGTTAAAGCGGTGAAGGAAAATCTGGCGAAATAAGAATTCCGCAGTGCGCTCTGGCAACCGGTAAAAATCGGCCACCCATTACCGCGCAATCAGCATCCAACCGCCCCATACGACCAGCATCACTCCCGCCATCCGTCCCAACCACATTCCTCTCGGTGTGATTTTTTCAAGCAGGACCACGATGGAGATGATGGCCACCCACCACATGTTCATGACGCCCGCGACGAACAAGATCGCCATGAGCAGCCAGCAGCAACCGGTGCAATAGGCGCCATGCTTGAGGCCCATGACGAATGCGCCCATTTTTCCCTCGCGCCAGTCCGCCATCAAGAATGCAAGCGGCGAGCGGCAATGTGCCAGGCAGGCGTTTTTCAGCGGCGTCCATTGAAACACGCCTGCCGCCACCAGCAATGCCCCGCCCAGAAACGGGCTGCTGGCGGCCATGCGCGGTGAAAGCAGCGCCAGCCCGTGCAGCGTCCATTGCGCCGCCGCCGCCAGTGCGCTGAAGCCCGTCCACGCCGCCAGATAACCCAGCACAAAAATTCCCGTGGGCACAAAAGGACGCTCCTGCTCCCGGCGTTTCCGGTTCAATCCCGCGAAAATCAAAATCATCGGGGCGGCGGATGGAATCATCATCGCAACCATCATTTCCGTCCACATGAGGAAGAGCGGAAATAGTTCGCCCGCCGACCACGAGCTTGTGTCCGGCCCGGACATTTTCATGCCGGCGCAGCAGCAGACGCCCGTGTTCGTCATCGCGCGCGCCTCCTGAACCATGTAACCCCAGGCCAGCGCGGCGATTCCTGTCAACCCGGCAAGCACTAGCAGGCGGTCGCGCCTGAGGATGTTTTCCAGCGCCGGATTTCCATTCACAGGCTCAGTTCCCGTATTTGATCTTGGTGACAAAACCGGCCTTGTCAG
>DATMLG010000251.1:0-10914 GCA_035570675.1 Verrucomicrobiia bacterium
CCATTACGAACAGCCAAGTGGTGACGAATTACGAATATAGTCTCACGTCCGCTAATGCCTACGGAACGAATCGTAGTACGCCAGCCACGCTCACGGTGCTGTCGGCGCCACCCCAAACCATCAATTGGGGGCCCGCCATAGGAATTACCGGTGACAATTCACTTCAAACGAATGGGAACTATCTGGATGCGTACGTTCCCGATACCACACTATCTTCAAGCCTTACGGTGGATGGCATTGTCTTCAATGCCTCCACATCAAGCTCCGGTAATGGTGGCAGCGATGGCATCATCTCTTTCTCCGTGCTCTCTGGCAATAACCTCAGTTACAACTTCACAACGTTCCCAACCGCCCCGCCGTCTTCGCCGGCTTTTGCCGCGGTAATGAACGCTGGCGGCACGTATGAGAATGGGGGGAGTGGTTCCGGGATTGTGGTCATTTCCGGCCTGACCGTCGGCCATCTTTATTCCGTCCAGATCTTCAACTATGCGAACGACGGCGACCCCGGGCTCACGACCTATTCCGGCACAACGAACGTGACCTTGGGCAATCTCCCAGGTTCCGGCGGTGCGGGGACTTACGGTGAATTTTCCACCGGAACCTTCACCGCCACAACTACAAATGAATCATTTTATTGGAACGGAGCCGGCTCGGGTTTTACGGTGCTGGGCGCAATGTCGGTCCGGGATATTTCTTCAACTGCGGCGCCGGTTCTCGCAGCGGACACGACTCCGACATCGGCCATCGTGTATGTCGGTTCTACTATAACATTTTCCGCTTTTTTCGTTGGAGTGCAGCCAATTACAAACCAATGGCAGGTCAGCGCCGACAATGGTGCAACATTTCAAAACATTGCCGGTGCTAACAATACGTCCCTGACCTTGACGAACAACGTGCTGGTAACCAACGTCCTGTATCGCCTGGTGGGATCCAACCCTTTTGGCTCAACCGACAGCAGCGCAGCCAGCCTCACTGTAATTCCAGCGCCTCCGCAGGGGGTCTATTGGGAAAGTGTCCAAGGGATCACCGGCGACACCAATCTTTCAACCGACGGCACATATTTCGACGCGTTGATGCTTAATTCCAGCGAACCCGCAGTGACTGTTGATGGCATAACCTTCAATGCTTCAACCAGCCAGGCTGGTGGTTATACTGGCGACGGTGTCATTAACTTTATCGGCCTGGGAGCCAGTTTGAACAACTTCGCATGGCCGGGCACTTTCCCTACTAGTGGCTCGGCATCGTCGGATTTTGCCACACTGATGGATGACGGAGGGATTTTTCAATTTGGTGGCGCTGGCATGGGCCGGATATTAATATCGGGCTTGACCAGTGGACATGTCTATCGGGTGCAAATCTTTAATTTTGCCCCTGACGGAGACCCCGGATTGACGACTTTCTCCGGCGTCACTTCGGCCACCTTGAACAATCTTCCGGGCGCAGGCGGGGCCAACACTTATGGTGAATTTGATACCGGCTCTTTCACGGCTGCCGGCACGAATGAGATGATCCTATGGAACGGAGCAGGTTCCAGCTACACGGTGGTCTGTTCCATCTCCATGAGGGACGTGACCGGAGTGGTTGAAACCAATGCAATCAATGTGCAAAGTACTGTCGCCAACGGGATAATAAAACTAAGCTGGCCCCCGGACCATGTTGGTTGGACACTGCAAAAGCAGGTCGACAATCTAACAACCGGGCTGGGCACGAACTGGGTCAATGTTACAGGTTCGACCGCCGTGAATTCCGAGAATATTCCAGTGTCCACAACCAATAGCTGTGTGTTTTTCCGGCTAATGTACCCCTAAAGGCCGCTGAAAATCCCGGCAAACGGCAACTTTTGGGGAGCCGAACAATCGCTGGGACTGTGACCGGGGGGTTCACAGTCTCAGCAAGCTCCCGACATGGGCAAAAATGTCCGCATTGCCGATAGGTTTGCGAAATTTGATTGACTTAAAAAATGAACAAGTTCCATACGTGGCTCAGCTTCATTCTTCTGACAGCGACGGCTCTCTTTGATTTCCAAGGGATGGCCCAGGAGATTGTCTGGACGGCGCCGGCAGGAATTAAGGGTGATGCTAATCTTTCCACGAACGGCACATATTTAGATGCGCTGATACTAAACACCTCGGCCGGCAGCGGCTTGACCGCTGATGGAGTAGTTTTTAATGTGGCCGCCAGCAAAGGAGGTGGAACATACGGTGACGGAATAGTGACCTACGCTGGCACCGGCCTAAACAATTATAGCTGGGCGGGCAGTTTTCCAACGGGCACGCTGGCGTCGCCTGGTTTTGCGGCTGTGATGGATGCCGGCGGAATCTATCAAGACGGAGGCAGCGGCACCGGCACGGTGACCATTAATGGATTGAAGGCCGGGTACGGTTATGTGGTACAAGTATTCAATTATGCGCCGGACGGTGACGCAGGGTTGACCACGTTTTCGGGCGAAACACCCGTGACGTTGGGTAATCTGCCCGGCGCCGGCGGATCAAACACGTATGGTGAATTTGCCACGGGAACATTCGTGGCAACCAACACCAGCGAAACCTTCAACTGGACGGGCGCCGGATTCGGCTACACTGTGGTGGGTGCCATTTCCGTGCGCTCGCTGCAAATCACGCCGGTCGTTTCACCAACAAATGTGGTGACAGAGGGTGGCGTGGTAACACTGACCGTGGCTGCCCAACCAGGCCAGTCATCATATCAATGGCAGACTGATAACGGCAGTGGCGGGGCAAGCTGGAGCTACCTATCGGGCGGCACCAATACAAACTATGTGTTCAACACCGGCGGCCTAACGGCGGGTTATTACCAATTTCAGGTGGTCATCACCAATGGCGATTTGAGTGTGACCAGCGCACCCGTAACCGTGACTGTGCTCGCGACATCCGCCCAGCCTATCACCTGGGGCAACGCCACTGGAATCATTGGGGACGCAAACCTTGTGATTACAGGGAATTATTTTGATGCGCTCATGCTGAATTCAAGCATCGACGCGGCAGTGACGGCTGACGGCGTCAGTTTCAATCCCGCCGTAGGCAGCACTGGTAGTTTTGGTGACGGGAAGATTTTTTATGCCGGCACCGGCTTGATTAATTATGCCTGGGCAAACTCCTTCCCGACCAGCGCGGCGGCATCGGCGGCATTCGCCACGCTGATGGATGATGGCGGCATATTCCAGAATGGCGGCAGCGGCACAGGCACGGTGAATATTTCCGGGCTGACGATCGGGCACAGTTATTTGGTGCAGGTATTTAACTACGCGCCGGACGGAGATCCCGGCCTGACTACATTGTCCGGCGCGACGCCGGTGACGCTGAATAATCTGCCTGGCGCGGGCGGAGTTAATACCTACGGAGAGTTCGCATCCGGAACTTTTATCGCGAACAGCACGACCGAGGCTTTCAACTGGAATGGCGCGGGCTCCAGCTACACTGTGTTGGGCGCTATTTCTATGCGTGATGTGTCGGCAGTGGCAGCCATTTACCCCACCGGCGTGGCATACCAGGGAGACTCGGTGACATTGGCGGTGAACGCGCAAACGGGCCAGACATATTATCAATGGCTGGCGGATAACGGCACCGGTGGAACAAATTGGAGCGACATAATTGGCGCCAACGGCACAAACTATGTGCTGAATACCGGTAATTTGGCGGTGGGCAATTATCAATTCAAAGTCGTCGTCACGAACGGCATCCTGAATATCACCAGTACGCCGGTAGTGTTGAGTGTGTTAGCCCCCTCGGCTCCTGTAATCGCGCAGAACATTACACCCGCCTCCACAAGTCCCTACGTCGGACAAAGCGCCAGCTTCACGGCGTCATTTACCGGAAATCATCCCATCACCAATCAATGGCAGTACAGCGGGGACGGCGGCAATACGTTCACCAACCTGCCGGCAGCCAGTGGCACAACCTTGATTCTCACTAATTTGCAACCTGGCAATGCCGGCGAATATCGCCTGTTTGCCGTGAACGCGTTCGGAACCAACGCCAGTGCGGCGGCCAGGTTGATAGTCAAGCCCTGGTCGGACGCCCAAATACAATGGTCATCACCTGTCTCAATGACGGGAATGAATGCCGGGGAAATCCTGACCAATGTTCCCGGCGCATATTTGGAGGCGGCTGACTTCTTCTATGATTCGTTTATCACGGTGAACGCTGCCGGCCAGCAATATGTCTTTCGATCAGACAGCATCTCTGCATCACTTGCCGGTGGCGCGTATTACAACGGCCAATTTGAAACCAATGCCATTTACGGCAGCGGCGCGCTGGGTACCAATTCCACGGGCGATGCCCGGTTTGATGCTGCCCTCAACCAGTACTACGACGGCGGCGTGAGCAACGTGATCACCCTGAACAACCTGATTGCGGGACAACAATATTCCGTGCAGTTGTTTGCCCTGGACAACCGCGGCGGAACCTTGTCCGAGTCGGTTGATTTTGTAAACGCGAACGACCCGAACGACGTTTCGACCCAATTCGCGATGGGTGACAATGTTTATATGACCGGCACGTTCACCGCGACGAACACCTACCAAACAATCCAGGAAAACCTTTTGACGGGCGGTTTCGGCAATATCAATGCGGTGGTCGTACGCGCATCGTCCTACGCGCCCAATGTCAAGCCGGTCATCGTGGCCCAACCAAGACAGCAACTTTCATTGATTACGCGTACTGCAACATTTGCAGTCGTGGCCGACGGCGCCCCGGTTCCCAGTTATCAGTGGGAAGCCGGGCCGGTGGGCGGGCCTTATACCAATCTGACCGAAGGCGGGCGGTATGCCGGCACAACCACGGCGGCATTGACGGTGAATGCAGTGGGGACAAACGACGCTTTGGAGTTCAGGGTGGGCGTGACCAATGCCACCGGCAGCGTGACGAGCGCCCCGGTGGATTTGACAGATCCGGCGGTCGCCCAACCGATTGCCAGGGCCATGCCGGTCCGGATTACTTGTGTCGGAGCAAGTGATGTCTCGTCGCCCACGCCGTATGGGACACCGAATTGGCCGGACTATATCGCGCCCATGTTGGGGTACGAATATACCATCACTAATTGCGGTGCAAGCGGTACGACAATGATCCAGCAAGGTAACGCCCCTTACTGGGGTACACCACAATACACCAATGGCCTCAACTCATCGCCCGATATAGTCATCATCATGCTGGGATCGAACGACTCCAAGCCTTACAACTGGATTTACCAGACCAATTATGTGCCCGATTACGAGGAGATGATCAACGAGTACCGCGACCTGCCATCGCATCCCCGGATCTACTTGAATACCTTGTTGACAGTTTATGGCGCAGGCAATTACGACATTACAGATCCGATTGTGACCGGCCAGCTATGCCCGGTGATCAAACAGATCGCCTTGGATGAAAACCTGACGGTCATTGATGTCAATGCCGCCACTAAAAACATGCCGCAAAATTTCCCGGATAATGTTCATCCCGACATCGCCGGGGCGAAGGTGGTGGCCCAAACGGTATTTAATGGTCTGATCAGCGCCGGCGAAACACCGCCCATGGTGGACCAGGCGTTGAATCAACCGGTCGTGGCCTCATCCGTAGTCAACGGCAATGTCGCTTCCAACGCGGTGGACGGGGATTATACGACTATATGGCAGTCGGCGCCCTCGAATAACCAATGGATATACGTTGATCTGGGCTCCGTGCTCAATGCGACCGGAGTTTATTTAAATTGGGGTGCGGATTACGGCCATGAGTATATGGTCCAGATCTCCAATGATGCCACCAACTGGATGAATGTGTACACGAACAATACCGGCAGCGGTGGGATTGACCGGATTGGTATTACCGCCAAGGGACGATATGTGCGGATGCTTGGACTACAGAGCGGCACGGGCAATGGTTACGACTTGCTGGATTTCACGGTCACGGTGGTTGCCCAGCCACCCACGCTGAATATCAACCAAGCCTTCCGGGGCAGTCTCAATTTAACCTGGCCCGTTTCCTCCATGTCATTTGCTCTGGAAGCGACCACTGGCCTGCGGTCGCCCGTCCAGTGGACACAAATCACCAATTCTGTAACCATCCTGGGTGGCAGCAACTACACAACCATCACTCCCGGTGCAAATAACATGTTCTTCCGCCTGAAACAACAGCCTTAAACATTTGGTAATCGTTGATTCATTTGAACACGGTAGAAGCGGCCGCTTCCGTTTGCCGTTGTTGATCAGTCTCAGTCCGGGGCAAGCTGTGGGGGATCAACGATCCGGCTGCCGAACGTGTGCATATTTCTTATCAAGGTGATTTGCTTCGGTGTTAATTTAAAACAACAGTGGAATAAGATTCTGTCATCCAAGCAAATCAAGGTTGGCGGAGCATGGCTATTTCGCCGGCGACTAATGGCGAAAACCAAAGCCAATAAGGACTTCGATGTTCACGAGCCCTTAAGCGGAAAGATTTTTACCAGCGGCGCAGCAGGACCTCGTATGCCTGAAAAGCATGACTGTAAAAGGAACATAGCATTGGGCGCGCAAACAACAAACGAAATAACCTATGCTTAAAATTGGAATCTTCATCGGAAGCACGCGGCCAGGCCGCGTCGGGGAAAGCGTAGCAAAATGGGTTTCTGAACTCGCTCAAAAGCGCAGTGACGCAAAATATGAGATCATCGACATCAAGTACTTCGACCTGCCCTTGTTGGATAAGCCCACACGACCTTTCATGGGCCAATACTCCAAGCCACACACGAAGGCCTGGTCAGCCAAAATTGACTCGCTTGATGGATTTGTTTTCATCGCTCCTGAATACAACCATGGCATACCCGGCGCACTCAAGAATGCAATCGATTTCCTAAATCAGGAATGGAACAACAAAGTTGCTGGCTTCGTCAGCTGTCCACCGATAGCAGTCCCATTAATGCTGCCTTGCATTTACTGGAGGGTCTTCGCGGCGGGGACTTGACCCTTGGGAACCAGAGCCAAGCGTTCTCCGGCAGTGGCTGACAGTGTTAGCAACTTGCCCGAAACGCCCTCCGCGGCTTGGCCATTGCGGTAAACCGTTACGTCTCCGGCCGGCCAGGGATTCTGCAGGATGCACTGGCCGCCTTTTTCGGAGAGGATTTCCACGAATTCGATCCGGTCGTTTTGCATGGACGCACTGATTAGAAAGGCACCGCGTGCGGCGAGCGTGAACTGCGCGTCCCAGCCTTTCGGCCAGGCGGGGAAGACGGTGTTGACCGGCTCTTTTTCGGCGGACGGAGGAACGCTTTGGAGTAGCGCGTTTTGCAACCCATGAGAGGCATTGCCAAGTTGCTCAAACTCGATGGCGCCAGGCCCTTCGCCCATCACCATGCGATTTCGAAACTGGCCCCGGTCGCCGCCGGCGGCAGGAGCGTCGTTCTCAGGGGTGGAATGCATCTGGCCGGGCACGACCGTCTTGATGAGCTCGCCCATGCCGAGGTTGGCGGCGATGACGGGCTCTCGGGAAAGGATGCCAAGGTTCCCTCCGTCGCCACCCTTGCGGCTGCCGGCTCCGGTGTAAGAGGCCTTCAGGCTGTTGAACAACGTGGTATCGTCCGTGACCGGGGTGCAGATGTCATAATATTCACCGGGTTGGGGCGCCGGGGGTACGGGCAGCAGGTTGTCCGATATTTCCTTCCACTTTTGACGGAGGTCGGCATCCACGTTCAGGATTTCCGAGGCGCGAATGGCAATGGGGAACATGACGCGCATGGCCAGCAGTTCCTCCGGCGTATCCGAGCTGCCCCAGGGCTGTTCTTCCAAATTATTGACATGACGAATGTGATATTTGCCGTCGTCGGCTTTGTAGAGGTTGGGAAAGTTCCGGTAAAACTCGGCGGTACCCCGGATCACGGGGTAGCCGTTCGTGCGGAGCCACTCCGGGTCGGGCCAATAGGCGTAATGGAGCCAATAGAGGTTGGCAATCTTCGCGGTCGTGGACAGAACGTGGGAGGTCCAGGCGAAGGGGCCCTGTTGGGTGGCCGTATAACGGTAATTCCAGCGGCTGTTCAGACCGTTCTTGTCGCGGGCATATTCATCAAATTCCTTGGAGCGCTCGCTCCAAGGCTTTCGCGCCAGGTATAAGTCGCGCATTTCGGCGGCGATATTGTCGGGCAAATCCTCCAAGCCGTTGAACCACGTTGTCTCGGGTATCCAAATGCCCTGGCTGCCCCATTGCTGCTGCGCCGCGCGGGCGTAAGTGTCCAGATGGCGGCTGTAGGTATTGAACACGCAGGTCATCAGTTCCGACCGGTTGGCAGGCGTGAAACCGTCAAACAGGGAGCCTTGGTTGTGCCACCAGTACATCGAGCCCCACTCCCGCAAATCACCGTCGGTGCCCCAAAGCACGCCGCAGAAGCGCGGCATGTAGGTGGCGCGGGAGCAGGAGCCCATGAGGTAAAGGAAATAGGTGTAATACTTCTCGACGTTGTCTGCCACGCCGTCGGCGCTGTGCAGATGAATGAAACCTTCGGCCCAGAAATTGCCCCACCACGTGCGGTTGTCCTGGAGCAGGCGGTCAAAAGACTTGCCTTGGGCGGCCGCCAATTGCTTCAGCGCCAGGTCGCCGACGTTTTCATTGCGGTCATAACTGACCGCGGAGGCGGTGAGGATCAACATCCTGCCCCGGTGCGGTTCAGCGGACAAACGAACGGTCAGCTCGTTGTAGTACGACGCCTTGGCTTCGCGCCCCATCACGCCAATGGCGATGGCGGAGGCGCTGTAAAATTCGCCTTCGGTGAATTCCTGGGTCAGCAGGATTTTCCCGTCGCGGATGTCCAGCCGCGAGATGGCCACGTGATCGCCGGTCCGGATTTGCGCGCCGTGCGGTCCGAGGGGCGAGGGGCTTGGTTTGACCGTGAAATTCTGCGCATATCGCAGCATCCGGAGGTCAATATTGATGGCACCGGGGTGGCTGCGCTGGTCGTCCACTTCCGTTGCAATGACGTCGCCATCCGTCCAGGCCAGGCTTCGCGTCTGAACGCCGTTGCCAGTGGCGGTTTCCAGGCCCTCATAGACTGACAAGCGCTGGCTGAATTTCCCGCCGGCGAAGACATCGTTGCCGAAGTCCACCAGGTTGATATCAACGTATCCGCAGCCGGAGGAATAGTCCGTATGCCCGTTGGGGGATGCCAGAGTGTTATTGCCGAAGCAGAAAAGATCGTCGTGATTGATTTGATAATGCAGCGCCGCCGGAGTGGTCCAGACCAGCGTGCCCATGCGCCCATTGCCGATGGGCAGGCCGTCGTGGCGGCTTGGCGCGGGGGTGTCAAAAGAGAGGTCGGCATGCGCGACCAAATTGCGGTAGTCGTATTGCAGCAAACTGTCCGAGGTTTGCGCGACGGCTGTTCCAACGGCCAGCAAAGAGAGACACAGGGCTGTGAATTTTGTTTTCATAGGTTGATACGGTGCGCCTTTCGACTGCCGTCAACGGCAACATGGGTGAGTTGTAAAACCGGATTTACCCTCGGGTAATTTTTTTATCGAGGCCGGGGCCGACAGCATTAAGCGCCGCCAACTGACTCAACGATTACGTCTTTGGCCCTCGATTTCGGCGTCACCTGTAGATTTGTAATCTTACCGTTTTCGACGTGGCCTTCCACCGTCGTTTGATAGGGCGCGTGGAGTTTGAAATCGGCCGGCCACTCGGCCGGCCAAGCGGGCAACAACAGGATGCGCTTGCCATCGCATTGCATCAACATCAACTGTAGCGTGATCATGCCCGAACCGCCGCACTCAGGGTCCCAAAACCAACGAAACCGCTGGCTCCCGTAAGCGGTAAACTCTCTCACAACGACCCTCTGAGCCTCGTTCGTCAGGCCCAGAACCGCGGCCTGCGTGCCATCCTGCCCCCAACCTCTATCCATGGGAAACCGCCGGGCATTGTATGTGTCCCGTGCCAGTTGGAGATCAGGTTTGCCCGCACCATAGAGGCGATATGGATAGGCCACATAGAGTTCAGGATTTTCGCTGTTGTGGGTTGAGCCATATTTTTCCGCGGGCAGAATGGTGGGCCGGCCATCGGCATCACCGACGCCTTCGGGAGGCAATTTGCCGTGCGCGGTTTTGCCCATTGGAATCGGCGGTAGCTCATTGAGCGTCCTGGCCCAAGAATCTCGCTGCTCTGACGAGGTGAATTTTTTGGACAATGCCAACAGTCGCGGAATGACGCTTTTTAGTCCGGCGATATCAGGTGTGGGATTGACTGCGTCCACCTCATACGTTTCCAGCGATTGAACTGGCGCCATGTGAATCTTGCCATTCGGATCGCGCGGCCAGTGGTTCGCATAGAAGGTGATGATGGCGTCGGCAAAAGGAACCAGTTCCCTGGCATAGCGCGGGTTCTGGGTGTTGTCGTAGACATCGAGTATTTGCATGACGATTTCGAGTGTGCCCTGAACATGATAGCGCACCCAAGCGCTCTGCAATTCCATCGTGGGATTGTTGAAACCGAAATCATGAAGGTTGGGCAGGCCCCAGAAATACATTGTTTCGGGAAAATACGCCCCATCGTGGTGGTAGTAAACCCATGTCCGAGCCTTCTCCAACGGCAGCGCTTCCAAATACATATCAATCCAAGGCTCAAGCAAGTCGTAGTCCCCTGCAGCGATCAAAGGATAGTAAATAAGGCGGGTGTCTTGATTCCAAAAACAGGCGCCCCAGGCCCGGTAATCGGGATCATGGTTTGCCCCGTTCGGAACCGTGCCCGGCGGCAGATCATGCCCCACCGTGAATGCCGTCTCGTTAAACTTGATCGGCTGCGCGCCACGACCGGCGCAGGCGGTCATGAAGCGCTGCATGGCATAGCCTTGAGTAACCTTTTGCGTATCCGGCGTGCCCGTCACGTTAATCCAACTACGATTCCAAAATTCCTTCCACCAATTCTCATGCGCAGCCCGGGCTTTGCTTATTGTACTCGCATCAAT
>DATMLG010000252.1:0-4376 GCA_035570675.1 Verrucomicrobiia bacterium
GCGACCTGCGCCGGCAATATGGCGACCGTTACAAGGTGATCTCCGCGGATTCCGGCGCTTCCGCCCTGGAAGCGGTGAAGCAATTGAAACTGCGCAACGAGCCGGTGGCGCTTTTCCTCGTGGACCAAAGAATGCCGCACATGTCGGGAGTGGAATTTCTGGAGATGGCGATTCCGCTTTATCCGGAGGCCAAGCGCGCGTTGTTGACCGCCTACGCGGACACGGACGCGGCCATTCGCGCCATCAACAGCGTGCAGATCGACCACTATCTGATGAAGCCCTGGGATCCGCCGGAGGAACGGCTGTATGGCGTGGTGGATGATTTGCTGGACGACTGGCAATCGTCGTATCATCCCGCGTTCGAAGGAGTGCGGGTGATCGGGCATCGCTGGTCCCCGCAATCAAATGAGATCCGCGACTTTCTTGGCCGCAATTTTGTGCCGCACCAGTGGCTGAACGTGGAGACGGAGGAGGAGGCGAAGCAAATGCTCGCGACCACGGGGGCCGATGTTTCGGCATTGCCGGTGGTGGTGCTTTCCGATGGATCCATCCTGAGCAACCCGCCCATCGCCGAGCTCGCGCGCAAGCTGGGATTGAGGACCAAGGCGGAATTTCCTTTTTACGACCTGGTGGTGGTGGGCGCGGGGCCGGCCGGACTGGCGGCGGCGGTGTATGGTGGCGCGGACGGCTTGCACACACTGCTCGTGGAACGGGAAGCGCCGGGCAGGCAGGCGGGGCGGAGTTCGCGCATTGAAAATTACCTCGGCTTTCCTGTGGGACTGAGCGGCGGTGACCTGGCGCGACGCGCCGTGGCGCAGGCGCGCCGTTTTGGCGTGGAGATTCTGTCGCCGCAGGCGGTCAAAAGCGTGCGGATCGAGGGGCCGTCCCGCGTGCTGATACTTGAGGACGGGACGGAGATCGGCTGCCGCGCGCTGCTGATCGCGACGGGCATTGCGTTCCGGAAGCTGGAGGTGCCGGGACTGGACAAGCTTAACGGCGCGGGCGTTTATTACTATGCGCCCATGTCCGACGCCTTCTCCTACCGCGACGGCGAGGTCTATATCGTCGGCGGCGCGAATTCAGCCGGTCAGGCGGCGATGTATTTTTCCAAGTTTGCGCGGCAGGTAACGATGCTGGTGCGCGGCAATTGTTTGTCGGCCACCATGTCGCAATATCTGGAAAACCAGATCGCGGCGACGAAAAACATTGCGGTGAAATTTAACTCGAGCGTCGTCGCGGTGGGCGGCGAGAGCCGCTGTGAAAATATCACCATCTTGAACAACAAAACCTGCACGCAGGAAATTGTGCCCGCGAACGCGCTGCTGATTTACGCCGGGGCGATTCCCCGCACCGACTGGCTTGCCGGAGTGGTCGAACGCGACGAGCAAGGCTATCTAATTTCCGGCCAGCATCTGATGCGCGAAGGCAAGCGTCCTACCGGATGGACGGCGGATCGCGATCCATTCTATCTTGAGACCAGCGTGCCGGGCATTTTTGTGGCGGGCGATGTCCGGCATCGCTCGGCCAAGGGAGTGACGTCGGGCGTGGGCGAAGGGGCGATGGCCGTGAAACTGGTCCACGAATATCTGGACCTTTTGCAGCCATGAACGAGGCCGAATTCCAACAGGTCCGTTCCACGCCGCTTTTCGCCGGACTGACCGACGAGAAACTGGCCTTCATCCGGTCGGGCCAGATCATTGATGGAACGCCCGGAACGGTGATGGTGACCGAGGGGGAACGGAACCATTTTTTTGATGTGATCCTTGAAGGCGAAGTCCGGGTGACGCGGATTTACGACCGCCAGGACATTCTCATGGGCGTGAACAAGGCCGGCGGCTACATGGGCGAGATTTCAATTTTGCTGGACATCCCGTCGGCGGCGACGGTCCGGGTGTCCAAACCCGCCCGGTTCTTCCGGCTCACCGAGGAAAATTTCTGGGTCATGCTGGTTTCCTGCCGCGCGGTCGCCCGGCAAATTTTCCGCACGGCGGCGAACCGGATGCGCAATGTGGAGGGCTATTCGCAGCAGCGCGAAAAGCTGGCCTCCCTCGGCACCATGGCGGCGGGCCTGGCGCACGAATTGAACAATCCCGCGGCGGCGGCGCGGCGCGCGGCGGCGCACTTGCAGGAGACGACGGATAAGGTGCAATCCCTCCTGTGCCAGCTCACCCAGACCATCGGGCATGACCAGTTGCAACAGTTGGTGGACGCGTCGCGCGACGCCCTGGAAAAACTGGGGAAGGCCCCGAAGCTCGACCATCTGGAGCGCAGCGACCGCGCGGAAATTCTCGCCAAGTGGCTCGAAGCCCGCGGAGTGCCCACCGCCTGGGAACTCGCGCCCACGTTCGTGGATGCCGGATTGGAAATTATCTGGCTGGAGCCCTTGATTGCAAAATTTCCGGCGGCAAGCCAGGGCGACGCGCTGGGCTGGCTGGAAGCGCGCTTGAATTTGAAATCGTTGTTGAGCCAGGTGGAGCAAAGCACGGGCCGCATCGCGGAACTGGTAAAGGCGGTCAAATCTTATTCGTTCATGGACCAGTCGCCGATGCAGGAGGTGGACATCCATGAGGGCATTGAAAGCACGCTGACGATGCTGGGCCACAAGCTGAAAAATGTGACGCTCGTTCGCGCGTTTGACCGCACCTTGCCGCGCATCATGGCCTACGGCAGCGAACTCAACCAGGTCTGGACCAATCTCATTGATAATGCCATCCACGCCGTGAACGGCACCGGCAAAATTTGTGTGGGGACCTGCCGGGAAGGCGAGCAATTGGTCGTCGAGATTGTGGATTTCGGCGCGGGGATTCCGCCGGAGGTCCAGTCGCACATGTTCGAGCCGTTTTTCACGACCAAGCCGGTCGGTTCCGGCACCGGCCTGGGCCTGATCATCAGCAACCGCATCGTCGCCGACCGACATGGCGGTGAAATCGAATTTGAATCCAAGCCTGGCAAAACCTGTTTCAAAGTCCGGCTCCCCATCCAGCGCGCGCCAGCCCCAGCCGCTTAAACGGATGGCAAAAAAAGTTATTATTCAGCCCTGACTCCTTTACGCCCCATGCGAATTTTTTCCCTTTCATTTCAGTCCGGCTGTTTTAAATTAACGGCCTTATGAGCTCCAAGTTACTTCGTTCCCTCGTCGTATCCGCGGCGGCGTTGGTTTTGGCCTCAACATTGCACGCCCAAACTCCACAAATCGATTTCCCGGCCGCCAGCCCGGCCTGCACCCTGAAGCAGCGCATCGGTCTGACCGACATCGAAATCGATTACTCCCGGCCCGGGGTCAAGAATCGCACCATCTTTGGCGGCATCGTCCCCTATGGCCAGGTCTGGCGCACCGGCGCCAATCAGGCGACCAAAATCACCTTCAGCACGCCGGTCAAACTCGGCGGCAAGGATATTCCCGCCGGCACCTACGCGCTCTTCACCATCCCCGGCGAAAGCGAATGGACCATCATCATCAACAAGGGCGCCGCGCAATGGGGAGCCTTCCAGTATAAACAGGAAGATGACGTGGTTCGTTTCACCGCGACGCCCCTGCCCATGGCGGAAACGATCGAGACCTTCACCATCGAATTCAACCGCATCCGCGATGAATCGGCGGTCCTCAACCTCGTCTGGGAGCGCACCGTGGTGCCCATTCATCTTCAGGTGGAAGTGGCCGGCACATTGGTGCCGCAAATCGAGGCAGCCATGGCCGCGCCCGGCAAAAAAACCGACGCCTTTTATTTTCAGGCCGCAACTTTTTATTACAACCACGACCAGGATCTCACGAAGGCCCTCGAGTGGGTCAATGCCGGCCTGGCCGACAATTCCCGCATCGCCTACGAGATGCTCCATCTCAAGGCGCAGATTCTCGCCAAACAAGGGGACAAGGCCGGCGCCATTGCCGCCGCCAAACAATCCAGTGAACTCGCCGAAAAGGCCGAGGGAACGGGCAGTTCTTTCGTCAAGATGAACAACGATTTGATTTCCAGCCTGCAACAATGACGAAAACATGTCATTAAACACCCCTGACCCCTTTGCCTTTATAAAATTGAAGCGGCCGGTAAAATATGCGAGAAAATCATCCTTGTAATATCTGGATGCTTAACAAGAACAAAACCCATCAGAAAAATACCGATGCACACAAGCATGGCACAGAAATAATCGCTACGCTTCTGTCCGGTGCGAATCCCCCGCCACACGACTAACGCGCCCATGATCAAGGATGGAAGAGCAAAAATGCCAACCCAGATGAGTTCCTCATCAACGAATAAAACGATAACCATCAGGCTTATAATGATAGCTGGCAGGCCAAAAAGCAGACCGGGAACAACGTCACGTCGGTCGTGAGTGCAAAGAACCCCCACCCCCCCCAAGATCAAAGCGACAAGGAG
>DATMLG010000253.1:0-3642 GCA_035570675.1 Verrucomicrobiia bacterium
CCCATGCCGAAGGGTTTCAGTTTTGAACAGGCGGCGGCGGTGGGCGTGGCATACATGACGGCGTGGGCGGCCCTCGTGAAGGCCGCGCAAATACAGAAGGGCGAGACGGCTTTGATTCTGGGCACGACGGGCGCGGTTGGAAGCGCGGCGGCGCGGATTGCGCGGCGGCAAGGCGCGCGAGTGCTGGGAATCGTCCGCAAAAAGGCCGACCTGCCCGCCGCCAGCGCGAGCAAACTGCCGGTGGATATGTGGCTGGATTTGGAGAGCGCCGAACTTTCGAAAAGTGTGCGTGATGTTACTGGTGGAAAAGGCGCGGATGTGATCCTGGATGTCGTGGGCGGGCCGATGTTTGAAAAATGTCTGACGGCGCTGGCTTGGCGCGGACGGCAGGTGGCGATTTCATCGAGCCCGGAGCCGCGCGTGAGTCTCAACTTGGTGGATTTTTACCACAATGAGTCGCGGTTGTTTGGCGCGGATTCGTTGAAGATCAGTTTTCAAGAAGCAGGCGAAATCTTGCGCGAATTGACGCCGGGATTTGAATCGGGTGAATTTCCGCCGCCGGAGATTAAAACTTATCCGCTGGTGCGAGAGCCGGAGGCGTATCGGGCGATGCACGAGTCACGTGTGAAAGCCAAAGTGGTGCTAATTCCATAAGAACGGCTTTTTGGCCACAGATAGCACAGATTTCACAGAAGGAAACTAAGGGAACGAAGAGGGAACCCACGGCGACTGCAATGTTTTGTCAGGTTTCCTGAACATTCTCACTGCCAGCATCTCCAAAGTTCCTGCGGAAATTCTGATACATAAAATACCAGTAAATTGGCGCAAAAACGGCATATTGAGTGAGGGCGTAAACCACGAAACCGCAAACAATCAAGAATGACGGCCGGAATCTATCGTTCACTCCCGCCCTAAGAACTTCCCCCTGGGAAAAAACCACCACGAAGGGCATGTAATTGTTGTAGGGTCCGACGGCACTGCCGCATTCGGGACAGAACCAGGCGTCGTGTTCCTGCGGAATCAAACATCGGTGGCACAAAGCGGGAGTTTGGAGATCACGGATGCGCTGGTCAATTTCCGGCCCCCAAGGATCAGGCGTGTTTTCGCCGGACTTAATCCAGCGCGTCAACCCATAACCGGCTCCGGCGAGGATTCCGTAGTTTACCAGTGTCTCGATGGTCATGGCGCCGGGGTTGGTGATGGCTTCAGCTTAGTGGCGGGGGTCGTTCCTCCCCGCCACCAACCAGCTTAAGGATTCTTGAGATGCCATAGGCGGCGAGTTCGTAAGCGCCAAACAGGCCAAGAGCCAGACCAACCCCTAAAATAGACTCGAAGGCGAGCGGTTCCGGATGCTCTGAAAGCAGATCAAACTGCGCAGCCTAGTGCGACAGATATTCTTCGCGCCCCATCTGCTCACGCTTCTCGCGTTGGTGATGAAGGGACAAAGCAAGTAAAAAGCCGAAAATCACGGCGGAGATGATTCTGCTGATTATACGCTGGTTCATAAATGGTCAAGATTGAGTTCCCCGGATTCGACATGGTAGCCAAGCAATACCGCGTTTGTCCCGTTGATGGTAAACGCAAATGACTCGGTGCCGTTGCCATGCTCAAATACCGTTTCCTGGACGAGGCGCACCGTGGTTTGCTGGTTATAAAAATTCACGTGCCAGCCGACATTGGAGGTCGAGACCACCTTCCCGAGCTTGCGCTGCAACGAGCCCATGAATTCACCATAACTCAGCCTGGGAGCGGCGCTGGTGAACGCGGGGTCCGCATCCTTCCATATTTCCTCAATCTGGCCTTGATTGTACTGGTCGTGGAAATGGGAGACCGCCTTTTCCGCGACGGTCTTGTCCTTGAAAATTCTTCCGCAACCGGCAAGAGCCATTGCGGCCAGAATGGCCACTGTGATCCTGAGCGCCTTCAAGGTTGTTCCTTTCGCTGCGTGGTCATGATCCATGGGTTCTTGAACGAGGACAACTGAGCCATGGCGGGCGTGGGAAGTCAATCCTGGCTTGCGCGAGCGCAGAATGGAAGGTGGCCACAGATAGCACAGAGCAGGGTGCTAGCGCACTGCCACTGCGCCTGCACCCATTGACTTGGACAAACACAGGTTTCACAGAAGGAAACGAAGGTAAGGAAGAGGAATCGCGAGTTAGCGGCGGTGATTTATCGGGGGAAGAATTCATCCCATCGGTTCGGGTTTTTGGCGGGGCGATTCGCGCCACAGAATAACACTCGCGGCACAAATGCCGGCAAGTAGAGGCGGACCGTGCAGGTCGCGGATGGCGGTCAGCACCAGCGCGCCGATAATTATGAACATTGCGCCGAAACGCGCCGGCCAAGTTTTGATGCGGAAGAGCATCCACGCGGACAAGGCGCCCAGCAACCCGCACGCGGCGACGGAGGAGCCGGCGCCGTCGGGTTTCCAGGCCAGTCCGGCGCATTCACCCACGAAACCGCCGAGCAAATAGAACATCAGCCAGCGGCGACAGCCCCAAAGGCGTTCGGCAATCGCGCCCACGATGGCAAGGCTGACCAAGTTGAAGGTGATTTCCTTCCAACCACCCCGCTCTATAAAAAACGGCGTGATCAGCCGCCACCATTCATGCGAGGAAATTGTTGCCGGTGTACGCTGAAGCGCGGGAAGGAGTCCCGGAATCACGAACTGCAAGCCGGTGAGGAGTCCGGTGAACAATAGGACTAAAACCGTCAACTTGGGAGTTTTCGAGGTTGTGAGAAAACTGAAACCGGACGCTTTCCGGTATTTTTCCACGGCCTGCGCCCCGCCGACAATGGTTTCACCGCAACGAACGCACTTAAAGATCCCGATGGCCCCCGCGTTATCCGTCTCCTTGAGAACGTGGTTGCACTCTGGTTTATTCATAGTGTGGGGCGTGCGCCGGGACGACAGGATGAATGCGCCAACGGCGGTTGTCCCTCCGGGTGGTCAGGTTGAATTTGTCCCCTCAAGCTCAAACTTTGCAAGCTGCAAGTGGGCATACTTCGGAAAGCCGACGACAGAAAACCAAACCTTCTGCCCATCCCGCTCGTAATGACAGCGTGCAGAACCCACCGCTTGCAACCGTTGATGCATCCGCAAATGTGAAATACTCCGAAAAGGCATGTACTTGTACACTCCATCGCGATGCGGCCACCGCCAAGTCCTAAACTGGCCAGCTTTTCCGCCGTCAAAAATTATGGTTTTATCCGCCATGACGTGGGATGCCGTCTAACATCCAAAGTTCAGCCAAGTCGGCCCAGAAGACGTGAACCGCGACTGGCATGGGAGCCCCGAACGCTTTCGGGGCAGGCCGGACTGCCTGTCCGACATTGGCTTCGGTGATTTTTTAGGCATTTTGTCGGGTCACCTTGGCATCAGGTGGATTATTCTCGCGGTAAACGCGCAGGAGTTCGGTGACGAGAATACCTTCAATGCGCATGCCGGTGTAGTTGGCGTCTTCGATGGAGACGTCGCCGAGGCAGGCATTGCGGATTTTAGAACGGGTCAGCGCGATGTTCTCGAAGGCGGTGTCGCGGAGGTTGACATCGAGGTATTTGGCGCCACTGAGGTTCACTTTGTGGAACTCGGAGCCGGCGAGGTTGGCGTCGTGGGCCGAGTAGGTGCCGGAGTTGAGAGAG
>DATMLG010000254.1:0-6958 GCA_035570675.1 Verrucomicrobiia bacterium
CTTCATGCCCTGTGGCCGTGGTCAACGACTGGGAATTTTTGCGGGCAGCGGCGTCGGCAAATCAACCTTGCTGGGAATGATCGCCAGCCAGGCGGAGGCGGACGTGAATGTGATTGCGCTCATCGGCGAACGTGGTCGCGAAGTGCGTGAGTTCCTCGAAAAGGACCTCAACGAAGCCGGGCGCGCCCGCTCGGTCGTCGTGGTCGTGACTTCCAACCAGCCGGCCATCGCGCGGCTCAAGGGCGCATTCGTCGCCATGTCCATTGCCGAACATTTCCGTGACGCCGGCCAGAATGTTTTGTTGATGATGGATTCAGTGACCCGGTTCGCCATGGCGCAACGGGAAATCGGGCTGGCCGTTGGTGAACCGCCCGCCACCCGCGGCTATACTCCTTCGGTTTTCTCGCTGCTGCCCCAATTATTGGAACGTGCCGGGGCAGGGGAACGTGGCTCCATCACCGGACTCTTCACTGTCCTGGTGGAAGCCGATGACATGAACGACCCGGTCGCCGATGCGGTGCGCTCAATTCTTGACGGACACATCGTCCTGACTCGCGAGCTGGCAACGCAAAATCATTATCCCGCAATTGACGTGCTGGAAAGCGTGAGCCGGTTGACCCGTGATCTGACCACCTTGGAACAGCAGGAACTGGTTTCCCGCGCCCGCGAAGCGCTGGCCATTTATCACAAAAACCAGGATTTGATCAACATCGGCGCCTATCCCGCCGGGACCAATCCCGCGATAGATTCGAGCATTCATTTGAACGGCCCGCTGCGGAGATTTTTGCGGCAGGCGGCGGACGAGGGCTCATCCCTCAAAACCAGCTGGGCAAAACTCTTGGAAACCATGGCCACGCCCGTGCCCGCGCCCGCAAGGCCCGCCGCCGTGGCCGCAAGGCCAAACCCGTAAGCAACCATGAAACCATTTCATTTCACTCTCGAATCCGTCCGCATCTTGCGCCAAAGGCACGAGCAGGAGGCGATGGAACAGTACGCGCGGACGTTGCTGGGCCGCCGTCTGGCGGTGGAACGGCTTGAGGCTGTTCAACAAAAGTTAAACGCCGGATGGCAGGAATTGCGCCAGCTTCTGGCCCGTGGATGCGAGGCCGCCGGCGCGGCCCGGATGCATGAGTATCATCGTTCGCTGGAGAAACGCCGGGATGACTTCGTCACGGCCCTCGGCGTGGCCGAGCGCCGCGTCAATGCAGCGTTCCAAGCAATGCTGACTGCCCGGCGCGAGCGCGAGATTGTGGACAAATGTTTCGACAAACAAAAGGCCCGTCACCAGCGCGAGCAGGTGAAGGCGGAACAAAAGTTCCTGGATGATCTGGCCGGCAGACGCACGGCCTCCGTCCTTGCCTGGAACCCGGCAGGAGCCTGATATGACCAAGCTGCTTACTTCAACCTGGATGACCATCCCCGTGGCGGTGGCCGTTTATGCCGCTTCAACCTTCCTGTTCTGGAAGACTCCCGTGGTCCCGCCCCGTGCCGCCCGGACGGCCCCGACCGCCGTCCGTAATGAACTTGGCCAGTATCAGAACCCCGAGGCCGACCAGCTCGTGGGCGAATTGAAGGAGGAAAAAAAGAAGCTCGACGACCGGGAACAACAACTCAACGAACTTGCCACCCGACTCGATACTGAACGCGGTGAAATCAGCAACGCGACCCAATCGGTCCAGCAGTTGCAGGCGGATTTCGACAAAAATGTCCTTCGCATCAAGGACGAGGAAACTGCCAATCTGAAAAAACTCGCCAAGGTTTATTCTGCCATGACTCCCGACGGCGCCGCCCTCATCCTTTCTGATTTGGACGACACCCAGGTCGCAAAGATCATGGTCTTTATGAAGGAAGGCGATGCTGCCGCCATTCTGGAATCGATCTCGAAAAAAGGTGCCGCTGAAGCCAAACGCGCGGCCAATCTGTCCGAACGCCTGCGCGTCGCCGCCTTCCGCCCACCCCCCACCCAATGATACCCTCATCGTCTCTTTACGGCGCCGAAAGCGCCCTGCCGGTAACCACGGCTTCTCCTTCGCCCTCCGATTTTTCGGCAGCCACGGCTTACGAAGGTGAAGATTTTTCCAGTTTCATCTCGCAGGCGCTCAATTCAGCCCTCCCAAAGACCGCCGAGCCTTGCCAGGACCCGCCGCCTCCGACGGAGGATGCGGACGCCGCGGACGCTTCGCTTTCGGATAACTACGATTCGAGCCCCATCCAATCTTCTGATGCCAATGCGAGCACGGCGCCAACAGAGGCCGATTCCCCGGACGCTCATTCGCCAAAATCAACGGACCGAAAAAGGGGAGCCGACACGATTGATTCCGCAACCGCGAATAATCTTGCGGCATTGTTGGCTGGCGCATTCGTACCGACGACCAAAATGGATCATTCGGCGCCAATGTCGGTATCCAGCAAGCCGGGAACTGTCGCCGATGCCACTGGGTCAGTGACGGTTCTAGATGGAAAAGCCACCACTTCCGCGGTTGCAGGGCACGAGTCATCTTCGGGTGCTGCTGCGCAAACGGCCGGTGCGATTGACAAAAGCCTCGCGGCGGGGGCGCCCAACCCGGCAACTGGCTTGAAACCAATCGATGGTACGTCCAAAGCGGCAAAAGATTCCCCCCAAACGACGCCTGCGTCCTTGGTTTCCCCGCCAAATGCTGCCACTTCGACCAAGGCTACTTCGCAAGCTGCTATCTTGCAAACAGTTGCGAACATAGGAAAGGATGGCAACCCCGTTGTTACGGATGCTGGCACAAGCGCTGCTTTGGATACCGAGATAATGAAATTTACCGGGCAACAGAACGAAACTGCCGGGCGTGCCGTGCAGAAATTGCCACGCACCTCCTCGAGTGGCAGCCTTTCTTCAGATTCCAGTGATTCTTCGGTCGGACAATTGGCTACCACGGGTTCAGGTCGAAAGACAGAATGGACCAATCTCCCCGGAATGGCCGATTTGACTGTTCAGTCCGCAACCGGCGAACTGCGCGAGGCTCCCACTTTGGTCGCGGGCTCCGCCGCAGACAGCTCGGCTTCTCAAGTCGAACGCGTTGCGCATCTGGTCACGCAGGAAGCCATGACGCTCCGGCAGTCCGGCGCCGCCAGCCTCGCCGTCTCCCTGAAGCTGGATCACCAAACGGAATTGTTCGTCCAACTCACCAATCATAACGGCCAGATACAGGCTTCGCTCCGTTGCGAACGCGGCAATCTCGCGGGCCTTGACGGCCATTGGGGTCAGTTGCAGGAATCTCTGGCCCGCCAGAATGTGCAGCTCCTTCCCCAGGAAGGCCAATCTTCGTTTCGCGATCAGGCCGGCACATTTTCTGACGCCGGATCAAAGGACGCCGGGCAATCGTCGCAAAATCAGCGCCAACCATCCGGCAATCTTCGCGGGGAGACAACGCTGCCAGATCAACCGGTCAATTCAACTGTTTCTCCCAAGTCGAAAACAAAGAACTCCGGTCGTAAAGGCTGGGAATCCTGGGCCTGAATTATGTCAAATATCAGTACCGTCACCTCAACCCTGGGTTTGACCCCTTCAGCCGCCTCCCAGAGCACCAATCCAACCTCTACGCTGACCCAGGCCAATTTCTTGCAATTGCTGGTAACGCAAATGACTTCTCAGGACCCGCTCTCGCCCGTCAGCGATACGGACATGGCCGCGCAAATGGCGCAGTTCAGCGCATTGCAAACGGCCCAGGCCACTGACGGTGACGTCAAAGTTTTGCAAGCCAACACACTCTTAGGACGCACGGTAACAGTCACACCAACCGGCGGCGCGCCGACCAGTGGCGTGATCAGTTCCGTGCAATTCCAGGCAGGGACGCCTCAAGTGATGGTCAACGGCGCGAGTTACGCCCTGAACCAAATATCGTCCATCTCGCCAACTCAATCCTCAACTCAATAAAATATCATGCTCACTTCATTATCCTCAGCGGTCACCGGACTCGACTCGTTTCAAGAAGACATGGATGTCATCGGCAATGACATCGCGAATGTTGATACCACCGGGTACAAGGCCGCCAACGTGGACTTTGCCGACGCGTTCAGCCAAACGCTGCGCGCCCCCGGCGCCGCCACATCCACGACGAGCGGCTCGGCCTCGGTGCAGATTGGCACCGGTGTCGGCATCAGCGCCATCAACAACAACTGGAACCAGGGAGCGCTCAACAACACCGGCATCACCAGCGATCTGGCCATCTCTGGCAACGGCTTTTTCATGGTCCGCGACACCCTGAGCAACGCCCAATATGCCACCCGCGACGGTACGTTCACGGTGGATGCCAACGGTTATCTCATCACCGACACCGGCGAACGCGTGCAGGGATACACCGACGCCGGGCTGACCACTTTGGGCGACATCAAAATTGACACCACCGGCATGCCCGCCACTTCCAGCCCGACGGCCGTGGTTCAAAGCTACGGCATCGACGTGACGGGCAAGGTGACCGTGAATCTTTCAGACGGCACGTCCTTTGTTCGCGGACAGATCCTGTTGCAGAATTTTCAGGACCCCAACGAGCTGATCAAGGAAGGGGACAATCTTTATTCGAACACGGCGGCGGCAGGCCCCCTGGCCGCTCTTTCAGCGCCGGGCAGCACCGGTCTTGGCAGCGTTCAGTCGGGCGCCCTCGAATCGTCCAATGTTGACCTTGCGGGCGAGATGTCCAATTTGATCATCGCCCAGCGCGGTTTCGAGGCCAATTCAAAGGTCATCACCACCAGCGACGAAGTCTTGCAGACGCTGGTGAACATGAAGCGATAAACTTTCCAGACCATGGCAACCACGCTCGAATCAGCGCGCGAAAGCGCGAAAGAAGCCGGCGGCGCCGAAACAGGCGACGCGGCCGAAGCCAGCGTGGCTGCGCCAAAATCCGGCGGCGGGCTGAAGCCCTGGCTGCCTTTGATTGTTACGGTTGTCACGATGCCGCTGCTGGCATTTGCCATGACACGTTTCGTGCTCCTGCCGAGAATGACCCGTGCGTTGGGCGCCGCAAGTTTGAGCGCGGCACCGGCGGCTGACGCCACTCCTGCGTCCTCGACGGCTGCGGTTTCCGAGCCGGGCAAGGTGGCGACGACCAAGGTCACGGTTCCCATGAACAAGCTTCTGGTCAATGTGGCCGGCACGATGGGCACGCGCTATCTGATGACCAGCGTGACGCTTGTGGGCAACACCCCGGATTTCAAGGACCGGATCGAAAACAACAAGGACCAGCTCATGGATCTGGCCACGGGGGCCCTCTGCAGCAAGACCATCGCTGATCTCGAAAAACCGGGTGCCCGCAATGTCATTCGTTCCGAACTGATGACCGTTTTGAACAACGCGCTCGGCGGCCCCGTGATCCAGGAGATTTACATCACCGAACTCGCGATCCAATGAACGGAGCATTGCCATGACGGCGCCCGCCACCACTCTTGAACCGCCCGCCCGCAGCTCCGCCAACCAGGTGGAGAATCTGCTTTTGCAGGACTTGGAAGCCGGTAAAGGCGCGGTCGTCGCGGTCGCTGGCGATTCCCGGCGGAGTTTGAAGGCACATGATTTTCGCAGTGCGCCGCTGCTCTCGGCCCGGGATTTGCAAAAGCTGCGCCTGCATCAGACGGAATTTGTGAACGCGCTCGCGTCCCGCCTCTCCATGTTTCTGCGGCTGGAATTCACGCTGAAGCTGTCCGGACTCCAGACTGTGATTTACCGGAAACTGGTGGAAACCTGGGCCAACCCGACCTGTCTCACGCTCTTCAAAGCCGAACCCCTCGCCGGCGTGGGCTTGTTGGAAATCGCGCCCCGGCTGGGCTCGGCCATCGTGGACCGTCTCATGGGCGGCCCCGGAGAGGCTTCCGACTCAAGCCACGAATTCAGCGAAATAGAAAAGGCCATTCTCGAACAGGCCTCACAGCTTATCATCGGCGAATGGTGTGGAAACTGGCACGGCGCAAAGGAATTCAAGCCCGGCATCCTGGGGCACGAGAGCAACGGGCGCTTTGTTCAAGTCGTGCCGCCGGAAACAGTCATGCTCGTGGTTTCCCTCGAATTGCGTTTGGCCGGTGAAGTCGAGACAATCCAGATTGCCTTTCCCTATGCGTCGTTGGAAGCGCTGATCCGCCAGTTGAGTCAGGGAACGAATTCGACGGCGGAAGCAGTTCCGACACCCACCAAACCCGCCCCGAAGTGGAACACCTGCTTTGATGATGTCCGCGTCCCCGTTGCCGCCCGCTGGCACTGGTCGGAACTGACCGCCCGCGACCTGTTTGCGTTGAAGATCGGCGACGTCTTGCAGGTGGATCCTGAATCCGCCGCCGCCATGGAAGTCTGCGTGGCCGACCTGCCCAGATTCATTGCGCGACCCGGGATTGTCTCCGGCAAATGGGCGGTCGAATTGGGCCGGCCGCTGAAGGATTAAACTCAGATTCAACCAACCCAAAAACCTATGGAAGCAACCACAAAAACCCCGGCAAATCTCGACCTGCTGCTTGACGTGAAGGTCAAGCTCACCGTCGAGCTTGGCGCCTGCCAGATGCCCATGCGCGACGTGCTGCAACTCAATTCCGGCGCCGTAGTCAAGCTCGACAGCCCGGCCCAGGCGCCGGTGGACATCTACGCCAATCACAAACGCATCGCGCGCGGCGAAATCGTCGTCGTCGATGATTCGTATGGCATCAAAATCACGGAACTCTTTGGAGCAACCACGTGAGTCGAGTGACTTCACTGTCGCGGCGCGGACTGGTCTCCCGGCTTGGACCGGTTTTGTGCGTTGCCCTGTTTCCTGGCGCCTTGAACGCGCTTGGCGAAACCCAGCCTGCCTCGGCCTACGCCACCCTCCCGGGCGCCATGCCTGATGCCGGTTCCTCGGTTCTGCGGGTCTTCGGCGCGTTGATTCTAGTGACCGCGATTTTTCTCGGCGGCGTCTGGCTGTTCCGTAACTGGCAACGTTTCAATCTCCGAAAGGGCGGGGCGCCCAAGTTG
>DATMLG010000255.1:0-7925 GCA_035570675.1 Verrucomicrobiia bacterium
CCACCCCGAGAAAGCATGGAAAAATGATGCTCACATGACTCACCAGCACCGCCGTGTTGGCGCGGTTCCGAAGATTTCCCACATCCAGTTCCATTCCCACCACGAACATGAACAGGATGATCCCCACCTGGCTCAGCATTCGCAGCGCACCCAGCGAACTGTCTGGAAACACAAACTGGAACACCCCCGGCAGCGCCATTCCCAGCAGCGACGGCCCCAGCAAAATCCCCGCCAGCATTTCGCCAATCACCGCCGGCTGACCCATCCGCACAAACAACGCCCCGAAAAACCGCGCCAGCAGCACAATCAATATCAATTGCACTAGCAACAGGCTCAGCGGGCTGTGCAAATTCTCCCGGAACACCCCAGCCAAATGCCCCGCGCCCGCTTCAACTCCCGGCGAAGGCACGACCGCGCCCGCAGCCGTCGCCGGCACAGGTGGTGCCTGCTCCAGATGCTTTCCCGCGCGGATGGCCAGGCAGATGCCCCCGCCAAAAACCACCAACGTCAGGATATATATCAGCGCGTATTTCCGCATAAACAGCCCATCGGCACCTGCTTATGGTGTACCACGAACCGTCAGACCACTACAGCCAAAATTTTGGTTTGACTTGGTGCGACTTGGTTTGACCAGCCTTGACTGCCGCCTTTGACGGGAACACGCCCATAATCAACGACCTCTCGATGTGGTGCGAAACGCTCGCCCTCATCCCGGCCTTCTCCCCCAGGAGAAGGGGAAACGATTTCCGCATTGGTTGCATGGTTGTGCGTCCAACGAATCCGATCGCTTGAACTCCTGACGAAACGGAAATCGTGAAAGCCCTCTCCTCGGAGGGTTTGGGTGAGGGAGAGACTCATTGGCCTTCGTGTTTTCTGTCACAAATTTTTATTAAGCTCGTAGCCCGGTTTAGCGCGATTTATCCCGGTTTACCCTGGTGAAGACGTCCTTTTCCACCGGGCTGAATCTGCGTATTTCCATTTTCCGTCTCGTTCGTCGTTGTCCGGCTTCTGAAATGTAGGGTCATCGATGGGAGGTGCAACTTGCACCCGCGACGACCGCGCCCGGCACCGCCGCCTGTCTCCTTTTCAATTTTAAATTTCAAATTTCTAATTTTTAATTTCTTACCCCCCTCCCCCCTTCCGAATAACCGTTATTATCCGTTATTAAGCGTTACAACCGGCCATCCCCAACCTTGGACGTTGGACTTGGTGCCCGTGTGCAAACACCTTTGGACTGGGCAATTCGCCCCGCGCCCCATGCCTCGGACCTCGAATGGGTGCAGGCTCTGCCTGCCATTTCGCAATTCATTATCATATTTTTAAATTGTCTGTTCCGGCCTCCTCGTTCACTTCCGACCATCAACTCTCAACAATCAACTTTCCCGAGGCCGTCCTCCTAACCGTCATCACCACTGCACTGCGCCGCAACCATCTGCCAAACACCGCCATTTGTCAACCCTCCACTGTCACCATCCTCTTCCGCCTTATTGCCTGCTTTGGCCTGCACTCCGAATTTCAACCGTACGCTAAATTTTCCTCTATTAGCGCCAAACGAATTAGGGAGAAACAATCCGGAAAAAACGTCCCGGATCGTTTGAGGAAACAGGGGAAAGAAAATTGGTCGGTTGTCCGATGCCAATGCCTGCATATACATTCGTCCAATCCGCCAGATTCGTGGAAGCTTGAATATGATATGGCACGTCAATTTGCTGAGTGTAGGAAAAGTTGAATCCGTCCGAACCTGATGATGACGGACCGAGAGTCGCCGGATTCCAAATGTTGCCGGACTGAAACAGCCGGCCATCTTTGCCCCCGACCAGGAAAGTTCCGTTGCACGCGCTGACGGTCGCATAACCGGGCAGGAGGCCCATGTAATAATCCAGCCCCACAGGCATTGAAAATCCAGTCGCCTGCCAGTTAACGCCGTCACTGGATTTGAACGTGGCGGCGGGATCCCCTCCTGAAATCGCAAGGAAGACTCCGCCGTTGTAGGCGATTCCCGAAAAGTTCTGGCCACCGGGTTCCGTAAATCGAACAGTCCAATTGACGCCGTCCGGGGAGGTCAAAATATCGCCGGGTTGCGAAGAAGGGTCGGCAGTATAGCTTGCCGCGACAAACAACCCCTTCCCATAAACGAGCCGGTAGACTGTTTCGGGAGGATTTGTTGGACCAAGCACCCAGTTGGTGCCATCGGTCGAAGTCGCCCCAACGGTGCCGGCTGCTACATACAAACCGTTCCCGTAAGCCATGCCATAGAACAAGCCAGAGGTCGTTACCGAGTGGTCCGTCCAGTTTGTGCCGTCAACAGAGGAAGAAATGGCTCCATGCTCTCCGACTGCAAAGAATTTGTCGTTGGCATACCTGACGCCGAGGAAGAAATTCGTGAAAGGGCCTTGCTGCTGCCAGCTGTATCCGTCTGCCGTTGTGAAAACACTCGTGCCGCTGATGCCGACAAACTGTGATCCGCCGCAGGCCAGGTCTGAGATGGTGGACCACTCTGTGATGAACCCCCCGTTTGTAGTCTTCGATACCTGCCAGTTGCCGCTATTGGAGGAAACGAGTATGGCAAAATCTGGAAAACCCCGGGTGGCATTGGCCGGAACCGCCGTCGCGATGCAAAGGTTCGTATTGCAGGCAATCGCCAGTATGGCGCTTCGGCGATCCGGAATGATTTCCGTCCAATTGGTCGCGTTTGTTGACACAACGATCGAGCCGGAATCGCCCACGGCCACGTACAATCCGTTGCCCCAAGTCACTGCACCCAGGGGATTTTCCGAAGTCAATGCGGGGAGTTCCGTCCAGTTTGTGACGGTCGGCGATATCATGATCACCGCGGGGTCATAATTATAGTCATAGGCATCAGAGCCGACTGCGACAAAACCTTGCGGCCCGTAAGCCGCCCCGGTGAGAACGAATAAGCCGCTATCAGGAGGCCAAAAATATCCAAGATTAGGTGGCCATGCTTCAGCTCCCCAAGTTGTCCCTTGATCCGGGGAAAACAGAATTTTATTCGTAAAGGTCGTCGCGTCTGAAAGCGGGCTTGGATCCGTCAAATCACCCGTCGCCACAATCTCTCCTGCGCTTCCGGAGGACGAGATGGCGTACAGGTTATTGGTCGTTCCGACCGTGCCTGGAGGAATGACAGAGAAACCGCTGGCACTAATTTTTATCACCGTCGCGGCATTCCCTACGGCCATGAAAAATGAGGAATTCAATGCCACTCCATAAAGCGCGTTCGAAGTACCAGTGGATACCGGCGACCAGTTGGTTCCACTGTTGGCACCCACGGCCGTCCCCGAATCGCCCACCGCCAAAAATTGCGGCAGGTTGTCGGTTTGCCAGCCAGAATCTCCGGCAATGCCCCGGAGAGCGTTGGTCGTCACTGCCGGAATTTGGGTCCAGGCCGTGGCATTCGATGAAACGAGAATAATCCCCCCGTCACCAACGGCGGCATATTCACCGCTGGCGTATGCAACACCCTTCAGATTTGGAAATACACCATACGTTTGACTCGCCCAAGTATGGCCATCAGGTGAGGTGATTATGGTTCCATTATCACCTACCGCCACAAATTGTCCGCCGCCATAGGTAACCGCCCTCAGGGTGTTGCCTTGTGGATATGGAAACTGCCAGGTCCATTGACTTAACGGGTCAGCCTCCAACCCTCTTGTGGACAGGAGAAGCATCAGTCCCCAGACTAGTTTTGAGAGAAACAACCGCGTCAAAACACGTATAGCAAGAGGATGAAAAGTTACAACATACTTTTCCGATCGGCCTTTAGCCAAAACAGAAGACTTGCGTTTGCCGTATGCAGAAACCTCCGCGCCTCCGCGGTTCAATCCAAAATCGCAAATCCAAAATCAAAAATAGGTCAATGCGCTTCCAGCCAGTTCTCGCCCACGCCCATCTCCACTTCAATCGGACATTCCATCTTGATCGCCGTGCTCATTTTGTCCGACACCAGTTCGCGCACTTCCTTTTCCTCCGGACGATACAGGTCGAACACCAGTTCATCATGCACCTGCAAGAGCATCTCCGTCCTGAGCTTCCGCGCGCGCAGTTCCGCGTGGATGTGGACCATCGCCAGCTTGATCATGTCCGCCGCCGTGCCCTGGATGGGCGCGTTGATGGCGTTGCGCTCCGCCGCGCCCCGCACCGCGCCGTTCGCCGACCGGATGTCCCGCAGATACCGCCGCCGGCCGGTGACGGTCTCCGCGTAGCCGTGCTTTTGCGCGAACGCCACCGTCTCCCGCATGTAATTCGCGATGCCTGGAAACCGCGCGAAATAATGTTCGATGATTTGCGCCGCCTCCTTGCGCGGAATCGCCAGCCGCTGCGCCAGCCCGAATGACGAAATCCCGTACGCGATGCCGTAGTTCACCATCTTCGCCTTGCGCCGCATCTCGGACGTCACGCCGTCGTTCGCCACGCCAAAAACCTTCGCCGCCGTCGCCGTGTGAATGTCCAGGTTCTGATGGAACGCCTCCAGCATCCCCGTCTCGTGGCTCAACGCGGCGATGATGCGCAACTCAATCTGCGAATAATCCGCCGAGAGCAAAAGATAATCCGCGTTCCGTGGCACAAAGGCCTTGCGGATTTCACGCCCCTTCTCCGTGCGGATGGGAATGTTCTGCAGGTTCGGGTTCTGGGAATTCAACCGCCCCGTCGCCGTCACCGCCTGGTTGTAGGTCGTGTGGACGCGGCCCGTCGCCGGCCAGATCGCCGCCGGCAGCGCGTCTGCGTAGGTGGACTTCAGCTTCGTCGCCGCGCGAAAATCCAGCAGGCGCGCCACAATCTCATGCTCCCCCGCCAGTTCAATCAGCGTCTGCTCGTTCGTGGAATACTGGCCTGTCTTCGTTTTCTTTGGCGCGCCCGCAATCTTCAGCACATCGAACAAAATCTGCCCGAGCTGCCGCGGTGAATTGAGATTGAACTTTGTCCCCGCCAGTTGATATATCCGTCCCTCCTCCTCCGCCATCTCCTTGGAAAGCTGGATTGAGAATTCCGCCAGCGCCGCCGCGTCCAGGCGCACGCCCTCGTGTTCCATGTCCACCAGCACCGGCAGCAGCGGCGCTTCAATCTCGTGAAACACCCGCTCCTGGCCGCGCTCGCGCAACAACGGTTCCAGCTTCGAGCGCAACTGCCACGTCACGTCCGCGTCCTCCGCCGAATATTCCGCCAGCGATTCCACCGGCACGTCCGCCATGCTGATTTGCTCGGATTTCTCCGGGCCGATCAATTTCGTAATCGGTATCGGCGCATAACCCAGGTGCACCTCGGAGAGATAATCCATCCCGTGCCGCATGTCCGGCTCGATGAGGCTGTGCGCAATCATCGTGTCGAACATTTTCCCGCGCACGGTGATGCCCAGCCATTGCAGAAGGCCCACGTCGAACTTCAGGTTGTGCCCCGTCTTCTCGATTTTTTCGTCCTCGAGCAGGGCGCGAAATTCCTCCAGCGCCGCCGCGGCCTCCGCCGCATCCGTCGGCATTGCCGCGTAATAACCCGTATGCGGCTCAAATGAAAACGCAATGCCCACCAACCGTGCCTCCCGCACGTCCAGCCCCGTCGTTTCCGTGTCGAAACAAAATGATTTCAAACCCTTCAATTTGCGTATCAACTTCGCGCGTTCCTGCGCCGTGCTCACGAGCTGATACTCATGCGGCACATCAGCGACCGTCTTCAAATCGGCCCTGACCGGCGCGGGTGTCTCCGCCGACGGTTCCTCCACCACCACATGTTGCGCCTCCACTTCGCCAAACAATTCCAGTTCTCCCGGCCGGCTCTGGTCAGTTTCCTTTTTCTTTCCGGGGGCGACGACAGGCGCTTCCTCTGGCTTTGTCCCAAATCCCCGGCCCGCCTTGAAATCCTCCCCAAACAACCGCTTGCCCAGCGAATTGAACTCAAATTCCACAAACAAACTTTTGACCTGCTCATCGTTGCGGTCCCGCAGCTTCAAATCCTCCAGATCAACCGGACACGGCGTGTCGAGAATGATGGTCGCCAGTTTTTTGGAGAGCAGCGCCTGGTCGCGAAACGTCTCCAGGTTTTCCTTCAACTTGCCCTTCAGTTCGGCGGTATGCGCCAGCAGGTTTTCCACCGTGTCGTATTGCGCGATTAATTTCGCCGCTGTTTTTTCGCCGATGCCCGGCACGCCGGGTATGTTGTCCGAAGCGTCGCCCCACAACGCCAGCACATCAATCACCTGGTCCGCCCGTTGCACGCCCCATTTCTGCAACACCTCCGGTAGCCCCAGAATTTCCACGCCCTCGCCCTGCCTCGACGGCTTGTAGATGAACGTCTTCTCCGTCACCAACTGCCCGAAATCCTTGTCCGGCGTCACCATCCACGACTCGAACCCCTCCGGCTCCGCCCGCCGCACCAGCGTGCCGATGATGTCGTCCGCCTCGAACCCGTCGCACGTCAGCACCGGAATGTTGAACGCCTCAATCATCCGGCGCACATGCGGCAGCGCGGCGCTCAGGTCCTCCGGCATTTCCTCGCGCTGCGCCTTGTATTCCGGAAAATCCACATGCCGCTGCGTCGGCGCCTGCGTGTCGAAGGCCACGGTGATGTGCGTCGGCTGCCGCGTTTTGATGATGTCCAGCAGCGTGGTCGTGAAACCGAAGAGCGCGGAGGTGTTCACGCCCTTGGACGTGATGATCGGCCGCGTGGCAAAGGCGAAGTGGGCGCGATAAACCAGCGCCATGCCGTCCAGCAAAAACAATCGCTTCGCCATGCACCCAAAATAACCCGCCTGTGTCCGCCTGCCTATCCAATTTGCAGCCGACGGGTCACACCAGCAGACCGAAACTTAACCGCACTTCTCTGCGAATAGCCTTGCAGTCCTTCAGACATTGTCGGGCCTCCGCCAAACTTGCCGCCTGGCCTGGATACCGAAAACTGACGGCATAATCAGACATTGCGTCAACCGCTTTCGCATATGGCGACCAAAGCGGCTCAATCGGCAGGCACAGGTTGAGGATTTGCAGCAAATCGTGCGTGCGGGGAAACGCGATGCCTGCCTCGATAAGCCGGGCCTTGAGATATTTCTCCACACATTGCTGGCAATGAAAGCAGGCGGCATCCGCGACCACGTCCTTGCGCCTTCGGAGAATTTGGCCGGCAACTTTGAAGTCGCCTTCCGCCTTTTTCACCCACTCACGCGCCACCGGATTCATACAGAATCTCGCCCTTTTCCATGATCTCGCGCAGAAAGCCGTCCCCCCAACGCAATCGTCTGGCCACGTCCGCCGGTGTGCGTACGAGCAAATCCAGGGCGAACGTCCTGGGAACCGCGTGCCGGATCCGCACGGACATGCGTTCACCATGCGCCCGGGTACGCGGCATGATCACCAGTAAATCCACATCCGAATCTTCGGTGGCCGTGCCGTATGCGTGGGAACCAAAGAGAATGATTTTCTCCGGGCGGAATTTCTGTGCCACCTCCCGGCTGAACTCCTGAATTTGCGCCCGCTTAATCATGCCCCACTCTTGGCCGAAAAATCGCCCAATGCAAGCCGGGAAAATAACCCGCCTGCGGCGGCCCGCCCATTCATTTTTGCGCCCGCAAATTTATTCCATTGGCCTGATGGCCAAAACCATCTAGCTTCGATTCGTCGTGGATGACCTAATGTTCGCGCGGGCGCAGATGGCGATGTCCCTGGCCTTTCACATCGTCTTCGCCGTCGTCGGCATCGCGATGCCCGTGCTCATGGCCGTGGCCGAGGGCATGTATCTGCGCACCAAGGCGCCTGTTTTCCTGGAATTGAGCAAACGCTGGGCCACCGGCGCCGCCCTCCTCTTCGCCGTCGGCGCGGTCTCCGGCACGGTGCTGTCGTTTGAACTCGGCCTGCTCTGGCCGAAATTCATGGACCACGCCGGCGCCATCATCGGCATGCCTTTTTCGCTGGAAGGTTTCGCTT
>DATMLG010000256.1:0-8356 GCA_035570675.1 Verrucomicrobiia bacterium
TGGACCACCGTGATTGTTACTGGTGTGGACAACACGCTGCCCAAGGTGGCGGTGACCGTGGTGGAACCCTGCCCCACGGCTTGGATCGCGTTGTTCGTGCTGTTGATCGTGATAATATTTGTATTGCCGGACGCGAGCGTGACGAGCCGCGTCACATTTACCGAATAAGACAACGCTGTGGTCTGAGCAACCACCGTTCCCGACTCATTGCCCCCCTGCGTCAACTGAAAGGAAGGAACGGACAATTGAAGGCTGGTAACGGTCCCGGCATTGGCGGCGCTGCCAACCGTGTCCGGGCCGGCCACATCGCAGCCCGCCACTTGAAGGCCGTTGAGCGCGCCGTTCCAAATACGAAACTCGTTCAGCTCGACATCCATGTACGAGTCGGAGGTGTAAAGTGACCGGCCAATGTAGTTGAGCACCTGGCTCACCGAACTCATCGGAACGGTCTCGGCATTGTTCGCCGAGACCAAAACGCCATTGGTGTAGAGCTCGACGTAACCCGCGACCGGATTATAAACCGACGTTATATGCACGGTCTGTCCGCTGAGATTGCCGGCGCCGCCGGTACCCTGTTCGCCGGTGTAGCCGGGATCAACGCCCGTGATGGCAATGCGTCCGTTTTCGGGCTGGCAGAAAATGTAATTTTCCCCGGCGCCGCTGCCATCCGTGTTGCCGAAGCCGTACAGGAAGCAGTTGACAGGAAGCGTCGCAAACGTGGCCCAGCAATCAACGGTCACGGCGGTGTAATTGCTCAGGATGTTCGCGGGCAGCTGGACATACTGACTGCTGGATGCCAGCAGAATCAATTGCCCGGGAACGGAGGCAAAGTCGCCGCCGTTGGGCAACACGCCATCCTGGCCGCCGACGGAGTCGGCCACATTGGTGCTTCCCGGGGAATCGTTGAAACTGTAACGGTCAACCAGCGTCTGCGCCGGAGCCGTGCATTGCATCATTGCCATAAGCGCCGCGCAGCTCCAGAGGAGAGCCAAACGGTCTGTGGGATTGGTTGTTTTCATGGTTGGTTTGGGGGTTGTTTTGTGACTTGGTGAGAGAGGATGGTTAGGGCTGATCTTTACCACCAGTAGCTCGGGGTGGAGGGTCCGCCGGCTTGGAAGCTCCACTGGCTCATGTCCGGGAAATTACGCCAGGCAACGTGACCGTCTTTAAACAAGATGTTGCCTCCGCCGGGAAATAATCCCTTCAAGTGCGGGCTTATGTCCGGTGGAAAAAGGGCATCCCCTGCCACTGTTACGTAATTGATGCCGTGCGCCGTATATCGCTGGGAGTTGGCGACACCTGACGGGTCGCAGACGGTCGCACAAGCCACCAATTCCCGGGACGCAAGGCTGATATTCAGAGGGGGAAGAAAAGGATTCGGGTTTGGGGTTTGTTCCTGTGCCATGGTCTTGTTTTGAGCGGCGGCCTGTATGTCGCAATAGGTTCCGCTGAACATGAAGGCGTAGCCGGTGACGTGAAACGGCGGGTTGCCGATGCCGGTTGAGGCCGTGAAATCCCAAAGATTTATGGGGCCGGCAAAGTTTATCTGGTCGGTAAAGCGTGACGCCTTGCCGGGGTCATAAAACGTCTTCTTGTTGGGAATCACCGAAAGAAGCTGATCCCCAACGGTGCCGGGAACATCACAGGGCCGGGAGGGGCCGTTGGCATCGTTTTCCAAGGGCAACTTGTCGTTGCTGCCGGTATCCCCGGTATATACAAAGAGGCCAACTCCAATTTGATGCAGGTTGTTCAAGCATGAGGCCCGGATGGCCTTGTTCTTGGTCGCGCTTAATGCGGGCAATAGCAAAGCCGCCAAAATCGCAATGATGGCGATGACCACCAGCAGTTCTATCAAAGTGAAAGCCGAATCCAGCCATCGGCTTTTCATGCCAAAACCGGATTTTTGCGAAAACATATAAACGACACTGGGTTCTACAATATACTGCGATATTCATCCTCCCCATTCCGCCATCTTTTGTGAGGGACTTGATAATTCCACGCTGATCGAATGCGCAAAAGGACCAGCAGCCGTATTGGGCCCAAACGGCTGAGGGTCATTGGCAATGGATCAGTGTTGGCGTGGCATCAACTAGTTGCGCGGATTGGAACAGGTCGCCGTCCGGCCCGAGCCACCCGCTTCGCGCGTCTTCCGCCGTCAGGTTGCCTAAAACGGCCGCAATGGGGCCAAGGTGGCTGATATTATCGGAAGCTATTGAAATGCAATCATCTGTATTCGGCTAGATTGCTCCTGGCAAAAGGCGAATGGGATGCACTAATGATTGAGACAAAGCGAATGCCGTGATCAGTTTGTGGATTGAGGCTCTTTGTCCATGTCGGCGATCGCCTCGCGTTCGAGGATTTGGCCCAGCAACCAGTCAAACCAAGCTCCTTGCACACCGCCGCCGGGATCCAAACCGGCCTTGAATTTGTTGTCAATCAGCTCGCGACTTTGCGCCAATTCGGAAAGAGCGTCCTCGTACTTCCCGAGGTGATGATAGGACATGGCGAGAATGGCGTGGATGGTGGCTGTCCGCGGCGGGCAGTTGTCAGCATAGTCCAAACAGCGGTTGCACCAGGTGATGGCGCCCGGGTAATTGCCGCGACGATATTCCATCAAGGCCAGCGACGCACATCGCCACGGCATCATCCAATCTTTATTTCCCGGAGTGGCATTCTCGGGAACAGATTTCGCGGCCATGTCGGCCAACGGAGCCAGCGACGCAAGCAGACCGGCATCGGCCGGCAGCAGCAGGCAGTTCTTGACCGTGCGCTCGGCGACGATGGCATCCGGTGTGCCTGCAAAACGGGCGATTGCCTCGCGGCGGAAATTCTCATAGGCGTGGTTGTCCGGCAGTTCGACCAGGGCCACGGCGCATTTGGTATGATCCAAGGTGGAGATCTCCGATGTTTCGAACTGGTCCGCCCGCACGAGCGCGGAAAAACAATCGGCGGCGCGGCGCCAACGGCCTTGAAGCGCGGCGCGATCGCCCAACGGCCCGAAAACGGCTTCGCCGACCATCGCGGTTTGCGAGGCAGGAATGCCGGCCACCAACTGGTCGGCCTCTTCGAACCGATTCTGTTCGACCAATAATACCGCCTGGGCGATTTTTTCGCGAGCCTCGGCCTGTTGCCGAAGCAACGCTTCGTTGGCGCGGCCTCGTTCAGCCTCTTCCCGCAGACGGAATTGCTCCTGCCGGGCCTCCCGTTCCTTGAAGAAAAGCCAGGTAGAGGTGCCCAAACCAGCGATCAAGGCCGCGCTCACCGCACCCACCGCGGCAAATATGACCTTGTTCCGGCGGACGAGCTTTTGAAAACGATAAACGCGGCTCGGCGGACGGGCGACAATTGGTTCATTCTTCAGATAACGCTCGATGTCCATGCCCAAGCCATTGGCCGTCTGGTAACGCCGGTTGCGGTCCTTGTCCAGGGCTTTCATCACAATCCAGTCCAGGTCCCCGCTCAACAACAATCTGAGTTTGGGCGGTTCAATGCGGCGGTGGGCCGCCGTCTCAGTCAATTCTTCCGCCCGTAGCCCGTCAAGTTTGGCGGAAGGCCGGAGCGGTTCCTGCTCCCGCAAGGTGCGCCGCATCTCATAAACGCCCGATTGCAACAGTTCACGTTGATCGAACGGTGTCTTGCCCGTCAGCAACTCGTAAAGCAACACGCCCAGGCTGTAAATGTCGCTGCGCGTGTCAATGTCCAGCGCGCTCATCTCCGCCTGTTCCGGACTCATGTAAGCCGGGGTACCAATCATTTGTTCATAAGCGGTGAAAACGGTCTTGTCGGTCAGCCGTTCGCCGCCCGCCGCCTTGGCAATGCCGAAATCAATCACCTTCGGCACCGGAACCCCGTCGAGCATGGTCACCAAAACATTCGACGGCTTGATGTCGCGGTGAATGATCCCCTTCTGATGCGCATGCTGGATGGCCAGGCAAATCTGGAGGAACAATTCCAGCCGGCGGGGCGTGTCGAGGCAGTTTTCGTCGCAGTAGGCCGTGATTTTGGTCCCGCGCACCAATTCCATGACGAAGTAGGGCCGGCCTGTTTTCGTCGCGCCCGCATCCAGCACGCGTGCGATGTTCGGGTGATCCATCATCGCGAGCGCCTGCCGCTCGGCCTCGAAGCGCGCGATGACATTCCTCGTGTCCATTCCAAGTTTGATGACTTTGAGGGCGACCCGGCGGCGCACCGGCACTTCCTGCTCGGCCATATAAACCACCCCGCAGCCGCCCTCGCCTATTCTCTGAAGCACTTTATAGGGTCCGATCCGCGTTCCCAGTTCCTCTTCGGCGTACGACCCCTCGCCATTGTTATTGCTGGCATCCCCGATACCGGCCACGGAGCGACAGCCTTCCACGGATGGTTTCAGGGCTGAAAGGCTATCGAGAAAGAATCGCTCAGCATCAGATTGGGAACTCAACATGGTCTCGACGGTGGAGCGAAGGCTCAAATCTCCCGCACAAGCCCGATCCAAAAAAGCGCGGCGCTCGTCGGAAGCGGTTACCTCAAGCGCGGCGTAAAACACTTCTTCCGCCCTGTGTATGCTGGCATCTTGCATTGGAACTCCACTTATTTATGCGCCTTTGGGACCCATTTTCCGCCAAAAATGATGTTTTATATTTGCGATCGAACCTTGCGGAACAACCACTCTTTGGCGCAGACCCAATGACGATCTACGGACCGTTCACCGACGCCGAGCAGTTCCGCCACCTCTTTGTTCGTCAAACCGCCGAAATACTTCAGCACGACCACCCGGGCCCGTTCCGGATGCTCCGCCTCCAGTTGCTCCAACGCGTCATTGATCAACAGAACCTTTTCGTCCGGAGTCGTGTCGGCCAATTCCAGATCCGCGATGTTCAGCCGTTCCTGCCCACCGCCGTGCTTTAATCGAGACTTGCGGCGGGCGCTTTCAATGAGAATGCGTCGCATCGCCTCTGCGGCGGCACCGAAGAAGTAGGCGCGGTTCTTCCATGTCCGGTCTCCATCACCGACCAGCCGCATCCAGGCTTCGTGCACCAATGCCGTCGGTTGCAAAGTGTGGCCGGCGGACTCCAGCGCCATACGCGCCGCGGCGAGCTGCCGGAGCTCATCATAGACCAGCGGCAACAATTCATCCAAAGTTCGCCCCTCACCACGGCCGACGGCTTGCAGCATCAAGGTCAAGTCACTCATGGCGTCAAAATAACTCGGAAAGTTGGCGGCCGTAACCTGACTGAAACCATACAGATGTACTTGGACATGGCATGCCACATTAAGATGGCGGCACTACGTGGCGAACGAGTGAAACCTACCATCGTGATCCGGAGATGTCGATTCCAAAGTTTGGATACTCGACGGAAATTGGAACACCCGAAAACGACCGTGGACTTCCTTGGACGTAGGCATACAGTTCTCGATAGACCCCGCTGAAAATTGCGACAGTATTTGCTACACTTTGGCAAACTTGCAGGATGACTACGCCGGAGGTGCAAAAAGCCATTTCGAGCCAATGTTTACAGGGCTAATGTGGATTTTTGTGTAGCCTGCTGAAGTCTGCTGAAAACCGCAAAAGTGGAAACCTGAATCTAGCGCGTCTGCCAATTCCGCCACGCGAGCAACCTGCCAGCCACCATACCAGAGCGTCCCACCACCGCGCAAGCGCCCAGTTGAGGCAACGCCAGACCCATGCCGGTTCATTTTTGTTTCTTCACGGCGGGAGACGCGGTTAAATCATGTCCGGCAGCAGCATGAATTGTTTTGTCACCGGCGCGTCCGGATTCATTGGGGCGAATCTCGTCCACGAATTGCTCGGCCGCGGTCATCGCGTCCGGGCGCTCCTGCGTCCGAAGGCCGATGTGCGCGGGCTGGAGGGCCTCAACTTCGAGCGCGTGGATGGCGACATCACGGATCCTGCCGCGTGCGCCACGGCGGCGAAGGGTTGCGAGTGGTGCTTTCACGTCGCCGCCAGCTACCATCTATGGCTGCGCGATTATGCACCGATGTACGCCGCCAACGTGGACGGCACGCGCAACGTCCTCCAGGCGGCGGCCAGCGCCGGCTGTGCGCGCATCGTTTATACGAGCACGGTCGGTTGCATCGGCTTGCCGGACGATATTCGGGGAGTGACCGCCGCGGCCAGCGATGAAACTGTGCCGCCCAAACCGTCGCAGTTTTCCAATCATTACAAAATTTCCAAATGGCGCGCGGAGGAAATCGCGCTTGAATCGGCCAGAAACGGTGTGCCCGTGGTCATCGTCAATCCCTCGGCCCCGGTCGGTCCACTGGACGTGAAGCCCACGCCGACGGGCCAGGTGATTGTGGATTTTCTCAACGGTAAAATGCCCGCCTATCTTGATACGGGCCTGAACTGGGTGCATGTCCGCGATGTTGCCATCGGTCATATTCTTGCCGCGGAAAAAGGCCGCGTCGGCGAGCGGTACATTTTGGGAAATGCGGAGGGCAATTGGACGATGAAGCAGATGTTCGATGTATTGCAGGAAGTCACCGGCATGCCCGCGCCGAAGTGGCGGGTTCCGTATGGCGTCGCCTATCTGGCAGCGTGCGTGGATGAGCTAAAATCCAAGTTTACGCACCGGCCGCCGCGGGCGCCGATTGCGGGGGTGCGCATGGCGGCGTACAAGATGTATTTCAATCCTGCCAAGGCCATCCGCGAACTCGGCCTGCCGCAGACGCCGCCCAAGCAGGCGCTCGCGGACGCTGTGGAATGGTTCCGCAGTCACGGGTATGTGAAAAAATGACGGATGTTTCGCTTATGGTCGGCGCCGGTTCAAACGGCCGGCGCCCCAGGTCATCCAGCGCAGAGGCAGAAAGCCTGAAATTGCGACCACCAACCGATTCAACCAGCCGGTGACGACGAGCCGTTTGCCGCGCATCAATCCGCGATAACCAATCCGCGCCACCTGATCGGCTTCCATCATGGGGAAGCCTTCGGTTCGTTTGAGTCCCGCGCGCGCCTGGAACTGCGAGCGCGTCAGCCCAGGGCACACTGCGCTGACGGTGACGCCGCTGCCGGCCAGTTCTTCGGCCAACGCCTGGGAAAAGGACTGAACGAACGCCTTGCTCGCATAATACATGGCCATGAACGGGCCGGGCATGAACGCCGCGGTGGAGGCCACATTCAAAATACGTCCCTCGCGCCGGGCCAGCATGGGCTTTACGAACAAGTGAGTCAGTTGCGCGAGCGCGGTGATGTTCACCTGCACGAGGTCAGCTTGTTTCCGCCAGCCCAGATCAACAAACGCGCCCTGAAAGCCGAAGCCCGCGTTGTTGACGAGAATGCCAACATGGATTTGCTCGCCTTGAAGTTCATCGAAGATGCCAACGGCGGCGTCAGGAACTGACAGATCACGGGGCAGCAATTTGATTTTAACCGCATAACGGGCGGAGAGTTCATCGGCGATTTGTTTGAGTCGCGCCTCGTCCCGCGCCAGAAGCACGAGGGGGTAGCCGTCCGCGGCAAACAATTTTGTGAATTCGTAACCAATTCCTTGAGAGGCCCCGGTGATCAGCACCCAATCTTTCATGCCCCAATTTAACCGGGCACAGCCGGGCTGCAATCTTAGAAGCCATCTGCTTATTTCATCGGCTCCCCACCCCCGCCTCCCTGGCGTGTCCACTCAACCATTTGTGGGGCGCCCGGCCTATTATAATTTGGAGGCCATTTTGGAAGAGGAATTCAGGCCGTTTTGCGCCCCCACACCACAAAAAAGGCTTTATGGCGTTTTTTTGATATGTTACGATGGCGGTTGGTAAGAATCATGGGTGCGTGTCAAAAAAACGCAGACGCGCAACGCGACGAGACGGCAGAAAAACATCATGCAACCGAATCCTCCTCCCAGCGTGGCGACTCCCGGGAAGCATCGGCATGTTGCGTTCTGCCTCCTGCCGCAGGTGTTGTTCGTGCTGATGGCCCTCGGGGTTTACGAACGGGGATACTGGCTGGCGATGCCGATCGTTTTTTTGCTCGTGGTGGTGCCAATGCTGGATTTGTTGACCGGCTGGCAGGACAACGGTCATTTTGAGAAAGGCGCCTTTTCCGGCTTCGACATGTTCCTGCTCAATTGGAACACGCGGCTCTACGCGTTGTTATACATGGCGATGGTGATCTATTTTGCGGTGAACATCCGCCATTTTGCCCCCGTGGAAATGGCCCTGCTCGTGGTGTGTTCAAGTTTGCTGGGCGGGATTTGTTTCGCGGCGGCCCATGAATTGTTGCATGCGAAGGAAAACATCGATCAAGTAATGCAACGAATCGTCAGTTCATTTTTATTCTACCCGCATTACAAGGTCATCCATATCCGGAGCCATCATGTCCAGGTCGGGACCACCGAGGACGAAAACACCGCCTGGTTGAACG
>DATMLG010000257.1:0-6794 GCA_035570675.1 Verrucomicrobiia bacterium
ATCAATTTGCCGATGGCGAGGTTAACGACGGATTTGGTGGCGGACATGGCCTCAATGGGCTCCACCGGTTTTCCAAAATACCATTCGCCGAGGGGTTTGCCGTCCTGCCAGACGACCAGGGCGTCGGTGTGCGATTTCTCAGCGGCAGCGACAAGCTCGTCCAGAGCGGCCGGCTGAACCGGCTGTTCGGCATGGCAGAGGGATGGAAGAACAATCGCAGCCAGAAAGAGGACACAGATTTTGACGCGAGCAGTGAGCTTCATGGCGAAGTGCTTCATGCCACGAGATATGTTTTGTACCGCCTGCATTATGCGATATGGGCAGCCGTTTTCGTGCCAGCAACGGCGGGAGCTGGATCGAAAAAATTCAGGGAGATAAATATTTTTTCAAGTTGAATGGATTTTAATGATGAGTCGTGCGTTGTCCGTAAATTTTAATGGGAGCAGAAGCCGAGTGTCGAAGCTTAAAGACGTCCAGCCGACCAAGAACAAGGCAGAGACTCGTCACCTCGTTTCCTACGGAGAGGGGATTCTTTTGCTAGGCTAAGGCTGCTGGACACCGACGCGGTAGAAGTAAGGCCCGGGAGCTGGGGCGTTAGTGTCGGTGTAAGAAGTGGTGCCGGCCTGGCCGGGGAGGTTGGAGGCGAGGGGTTGGAAGCTGGGTTGGGCGGTGAGGTCCGTGGCGCGCAGGAGAAAATAAGTGCGGGTGTTCACGCTTTGCCAGGTGACGATCAACCCTGACGAATTGTTCGTCTGCGCTGTGGACAATATTTGCAGTACGGAGGATGCCTTGGTGGGGTCGGTGCCGGCAATCCATTCCTGCCAATTGTTCATGCCGTCGCCGTCAGTGTCCACGTAGTCGGCGGAGCCGTCGGTAGGCAGATTGTATTGGATTAACCACGGGATGGGGACGGGGAGGCCGAGGTTCGAGCCCTGATATTCGTAGGCGCCAACGTCCACCGTGCCGCCCGCGATGCGCGGATTGCCGTCAAAATCGTTGGTGATAACCACAGGAGGATAGGTGGCATACCCGCTGACGTAATTATTATTCCCGCCATTGATGCTGGGAGAGCTGGTTTGCTGGTGGAAGTCGCCACCGGCGAGGTTCACAAAGACGGGGGCATTGCTGAAGCAGAAGGTGTTGGCGGTTGATCCCGTTCCCGGCGGGACGGTGCAGCAATACTCAGGGTTATTGCCGTACCAGTTGGAGCCCGTGGGGGAATTATTATAGTACACAATGCAGTTGTTCAAAATGCCTCCATAAGCGCCCCCGCCGCCATTGGCGGCGGTATTGCTGACCACGGTGCAATTGACGAGCGTGGAACGAAAGTCGCCGCCGCCTTCGCCTTCACCGGGAGTTGTATTGGTGGCCTGATTTTCAAACAATATGCAATTGAACAAGGCACCGACGTAAGCTCCGCCTCCGATTCCCTGGGTGGCCGTGTTGGACGCGATCATGCAGCCGTAGTTTGTCGAGTTATATGTTCCGCCTCCGGTGCCGGCCTGATTACCGGTGATGGTGCAATTGAAATTAGTGCCCGTGCTGGAGCCGCCGCCCGTGCCACCGTGGTTGCCGGTAAAGACACAGGCGTATGAAGTGCTCTTGTCGGTTCCGCCTGCGCCGAGGCTGGAGTCATTGCCTGCCAATGTGGAATTATAAAGCGTGCTCAGGGAGGCGGCACCACCGCCGGAATAAGCCCAATTTGAGATGACCAAGCAATTAGAGACTACTGCCTGGTAAACTCCGCCACCGAAGTCGCCAACGGCGGAATTGGTTACAAGCGTGCAGTTGATGAGGGTGGCAAACGCCGCACCACCGCCAAAGCTTGAGGAATTACTCGACAGAATACTGCTGCAAATGGTTCCGCTATAAACGCCACCGCCGCGCCCATTGAGAGCAGTATTTCGGATAAAAACGCAATTGGACACCACCCCGCTGACTTCGCACCACGCGCCGCCGCCGCTTTCATCATTGGTGACATTTCCGCCAGAGGCGGCCACGCCACCCGTCAGCGTAAATCCACTCAACACCGCGTTGCTGCCCACGTAAGCGCATCGCATTCTCGTGCCGCCGGTAATCGTCGCGCCCTGCGGTCCCGACAGGCCGAGTACGGTGATCGGATTGGTCACGGCGACGCGATTTGTTTCAATCCCAAAAACCACCGTGCCGCCGACGTTATAATTGCCGTCCGCGGCCACCACGTATTCTCCGGACTGCGCCGCGCTGATGGCGTCTTGGATGTTCGTAGCGGCGGTGGTCCAATCGGTGTAAGGGGCGAGGGGATTGGTGCTGGTCAAATTGACATAATGGATGGTGCCGGTGAACTGGCTTTCGTAGGCGCCCATGTCCACGGTGCCGCCGAAAATGCGCGGGTTGCCGTCGAGGTCAGGGCCGGTTGACGCGAATGCGTTGTTGCCGGCATTGATGCAAGAAGAACCGATTTGGAGGCGGAAATTGCCGGCAGCGAGATTTACGAAACCTGGCGAATTGGTGATGTTGCCGGTGCCGGAGCCCGGCAGGGGAGAAGTGCAGCAATTATTCAAATTACCCCCGAAGAAATTGGCGGGCCCGGTCGAGGGGGCGGTGTTGAAATAGATAATGCAATTATTGATGGTGCCAACATAGGTGCCACCGGCGGCATCCGTCGCGGTATTTCCGACGACTGTGCAGTTGATGAGCGTGCTGTTATACGCAGCCCCGGCGAGACTGGCGCGGTTGCCTGTCAGTAGGCAATTGACGAGCGTGGAGTTGTATGCCCCGCCGCCAGTGCCGTTGGGGGAGGCAATATTACCGGTCAGGATGCAATTTGAAACCACGCCAGCCTGTGCGCCGAAAACCCCGATAACACCGCCGCCATTGATATAGTTTCCGGTTCCGGCCTGACCGCCGGTCAGCGTGAAACCCGCAAGCAGCGAGGCCGGGCCCATATACGCGCAACGCACGGCGCTGCTGGCGTTGCTCGTTCCCACCGGTTGGTAGCCCTGGATGATGGTGACCGCAGGGCCGTTGACGCTCCGAACCGCCACCGCGTTCATAAGGGCGACCCGGTTGGTGATGTCGGCGGTGGAACTTTTGTGGCCGCCGGTCAGATAAACTCCGTTGGTGACAAGCACCTGGTCGCCAGAGGAGGCGACGTCAACAGCGTCCTGAATGACAGTGGCGGCGGTGGCCCAAGAGGAGAATGGGGACACGGGATTGGTGCTGCCGACGTTCACGTAATGGGTGGCAGCCGAAGCGTGAAATGCGCCGAAAAGGCAAAACACAACGAGGGGACGCAATAAGCGTGTGAACATGGTTATCCTTCAATTTGAACATCAGGGAGATAGCAGTCCGCAGCCAGAAAGTCAAGGTAAACGGCGTGGCCCGCGAACTGGCATGTGCCGCGATACATTGGAATTCACCCCGGCACTCATTTGACGAATTGGCAGAGTGTGATATCGTCGGGGCCGGCAGGAGGTTGTTCTTTGACAATTTACTCGGTTGTTAAATCGTTGAGTCGTTAGAACGTTACAGCGGGGGGCAGACGCCGATACGCTGGCCGAAAACCCTTGGTGAAGGTGTCAACTCTTACGTGGTCGAAAGCTATGTCGATCCGCCGGATAAAAGCGCCCGGCACCGGATAAATCGCTGCAAGTGGTTGATTTCCCGCATCTGAGTTCGGAATTCAGAAGGGGTGGGCCGCTTGGGGCCGCTTGGGGCCGCTTCCAGAAAAGTTGATGGCTGAGCCGCCTTTGCCAAGGCTTCGGCGCGCTTGGAGTTGATAGTTGGGCGGAAGGCCAAGGAGTCGGGGCATAAAAACGCAATGCCCTCGATATGGGTCGCAAATCAACGCAAGTGGTTGATTTCCCGCGTAAACGGGCGGAAATTTGTTTCACCGCACGGTCAGTCGGTATGTTTGATGACGAAGTAAACAACGGTGGCGGCGAGGAAGAAATAGCTGAGGACCAGTCCCACAGTGGATATGATGACTCCCTTGAGGGCCGGGTCGTGACGGATGCGTGAATTGGCAAGGTGGCCGCAGACAATGCCGACGATGGGAATGGGGGAGCAAATCAGCGAGGCCACTGCCAGACGGCAAAGTTTCCGAGGTTCGGGCCTGGTTTCCTGCATGGCGGGCAGGGGAATGGTGGCGGCGAGAGATTGGGGCGAGACCGGGGTGGCAGACGCATCGCTGGGCTGGGGAACGGTCAGGGGTTTCCGGCACGTTGGACAGGGGATTTGGCTGCCAACGTAACTGGTGTCGCCAAGGATTTTTTGGCCGCAACTGGGGCAATAGAATTTAAAATTGCTCATGGAATAAAACGCCCATCCAGTAGTTTTGTGAGCATAGGACGGGCCAAAGACAGTGGCAAGGGGCAAATGGGCGGGAAAGCGGAGCCCGCATGGGGCGGATTGGAGGCCGGCAAAGCGAAAATAATCGAAAAACAGGGCTTGCAATGGCGGGGCGCCAAGTCTAGGCTCACAACTCTTTTTTAGAGGCCGCCGGAAACGGCGGGCGGCATCGATAATGGTTCGCCGCGACCGAAGCGGGCAGACAAGAGTGATTTATGGCAGTTAAAATCAGAATGAAGCGGGTGGGAACGAAAAACACCCCGGTGTATCGTATTGTGGTGGCGGACGGCCGCAGCCCGCGCGATGGCAAATTTATTGAAGAAATTGGGACTTACCAGCCGTTGAAGAAGGACAATAACTTTGTCCTGGATCTGGAACGCGCGAAGTATTGGGTGAGCATGGGCGCGCAGCCCAGCGACACGGTGGCGAGTTTCATCAAGAAGGCGGCGAAGGCGGCAGCCGTTGCAGCCCCGGCGGCGGCCTGAAAGGCGGCTGGTCATGCAAGGCTTTGTTGAATTCGTGGTCAAAGGGTTGGTGAGTCATCCGGACGAAGTTACGGTGACGCCCGTAGCACGCGAGGGAACGACGATTTACGAGGTGCGCATGCATCCCGAGGACGTGGGCAAGGTGATCGGCCGGCAGGGGATGACGATCAACGCGATCCGGTCGCTGTTGCTGTCCGGCAGCGCGAAGAAGGGCTTGCGCTGCAGCCTGGAAATTGTCGAGGACAGCCCGGCACGGTGAGGCAGGGCGCGGTGCGGTGGGAAGGAAGCCGAGGCTTGAACTTCCATCATGAAGATAGATGTGTTGACTTTGTTTCCCGCAATGTTTGCGGGGCCGCTGGACGAGAGCATCATCCAGCGGGCGCGGGCAAACGGCGCGCTGGACCTGGCGGTCCATAATTTGCGGGATTACACGCATGACCGCCACAAGACGGTGGACGACCGGCCGTTTGGCGGCGGGCCGGGAATGTTGTTCAAGCCGGAGCCGATCTTTGAAGCAGTGGAAAAGCTGGGCGGCGCAAAGACGCGGGTGATATTGATGTCGCCGGCGGGCCGGAAGTTCGACCAGGCAACGGCACGGGAACTGGCCGGAGTCGAGCATTTGCTGCTGGTATGCGGCAGTTACGAGGGGTTCGATCAGCGAATCCGCGAGCATCTGGCGCATGACGAGTTGTCGATCGGCGATTATGTGCTGACGAACGGGGCGCTGCCGGCGATGGTGGTGATTGACGCGGTGACGCGGCTGCTGCCCGGGGTGCTGGGCGATGACGAGAGTTCGCAGGACGAATCGTTCAGCCATGGTCTGCTGGAATATCCGCATTACACGCGGCCGGCGGAGTTTCGCGGAATGAAGGTGCCGGAAGTGCTGCTTTCGGGCAACCACGCGGAGATCGCGAAATGGCGCGTCGAGCAGGCGAAGCAGCGGACGCGGGAGCATCGGCCGGATTTGCTGGCCGAAAGCGGCAGCGCGGCGCAGAATGAAATTGAAAGCGGCCTTCCCGCGGGAAGCGCGCGAAAGAAAAATTTATGAACCAGGCATTGATTGACAAAATTGAATCGGAACAGTATCGCAAAAACGCGCTTGATTTCGCGGTGGGCGATTCTGTGAAAGTCCACACGAAGGTGGTGGAGGGCGACAAGGAACGCATCCAGGTGTTCGCGGGCGTGGTGATCGGCCGGCGCGGGCATGGAATGAATTCGACGTTCACCGTGCGGCGCATCAGCTACGGTGAAGGTGTGGAGCGTATTTTCCCGGTGCATTCGCCGCGCGTGGACAAGGTGGAAGTGGAGCGCAAGGGCTCGGTCCGCCGTGCGAAGCTGACTTACCTGCGCAAACGGCTGGGCAAGGGCGCCACGCTGGTGAAGGAGAAGGAAGGCCGCACGACGGAAGCGGTGGAGGCAGCGGTAAAAAAACCGGCCAGGGCCAAGGCCGAAGCAGCTGCGCCGGCGGCGTGATGTTTGGTGGAGCGGGCTTGCGCAAGGCAGGTGAACAGCAACGCCTGTTCAGCTGCCGGTCAGGAGCTTGGGCGTTTCCTCCGGGCTGCCGGTGGTTTCGGCGCGGGTTGCGAGGTTCTTGACGCGCACGGCGGAGGGGTTCTCCAATTTGACGGTGAACGCAGCGTTTAATTCCTGGGCGCGCTTGAATTGCTTGTCAGGCCGGGCGGGTGTGAAGGAATAATCCACCGTGTGGCCGGCTTCGCGCAGATCGTGGATGAGTTTGAGTGACAGGGCGCGGAGGTTCTCGTCTTCAATCAGAACGAAGACATCCAGCACTGCGTCAAATTTTGGCAGGAGGTTGCGCGCCTTGAGCAGTTCGAGGAGTACGACGTCGCCCAGTCCGAAGCCGAGCGCGGTGAGGTTGACCTTGCCGCCACTGATAAGTTTCACGAGGTTGTCATAGCGACCGCCCCCGGCGATGGCACGGAATTCGCCCTTCATATCAAAGGCTTCAAACACGAC
>DATMLG010000258.1:0-4117 GCA_035570675.1 Verrucomicrobiia bacterium
GGCTGCAATCCGCCATTCGCGAAGCGACGGGGTACACGGCCCACATGGAGGCACGCAATACTGACGTGCTTAAGTTGGAGGTGCAGGACGCGAACCTTTCGGGCATGACGATAAGTCCTGCCGATGAAGACGAAGACGTGCAGTACAAAGACGGCATTCTTTATTTCAAACATAAATCGCCGGGCTATCTGGTGCGCGGTCTGGAGGATGGGCTGGGCAAACCCGTGATTGATGAAACGGGCCTGACCAATAGCTACGATTTCTCCGTGCCGTGGAACGCGAAGACGACGCAAGCGATGCAAGCCGGCTCGTGGCATTTGGAAAACGTCCAAAAGGTGCTAAACGGTTGGGGCCTGGATTTGGAACCCGCCACGGAAACCATGAACATGGTGGTGGTGGAGAAAGCGCAGTAGGACCAGCAAGTGGTTGCCAAGCGAACGCCGTTTTTATAGGGTTCGCTGGCAACCAACGTAAGGATCCCATGAAACAATTCAAATTCTCCTGCCCCCAATGCCAGCAACATTTGCAGTGCGACGAGCAATTTGCCGGCCGCGAAATCCAATGTCCCGGTTGCAACCATTTGATCCGCATCCCCCCGATCCCGGGGCAAACCGCGCAATACGCACCCGAATCGGGCAAAACCTGGGCCACGTTTGTGCCGCCGGGCAACGCCGCGCCGCCTAAAAACCTCTCCGTCACGCCTAAGAAGGACAATCCCAAACCGCCCTCAACATGAGCGAGTCCTCCAGCCGCGAGGAAGAAATTTTCGAGGCCGCTTCGAAATTGCCGGCAGAACAGCGCGGCGCTTACTTGCAAACCGCATGCGGTGGTGACACAGCATTGCGGGCGCGTATCGAAGGCTTGCTCAAGGCACATAACGAGGCTGTTGGTTTTATGGAAGAGCCGGCCGGGCCTGCCCGCAAGACAATCGTGTTGACCCTGCCGCCGGATGAAAAACCGGGCGATAAAATTGGCCGTTACAAACTGTTGCAACAAATCGGCGAGGGCGGTTGTGGCATCGTTTACATGGCTGAGCAGGAGGAGCCGGTGCGCCGTCGGGCCGCACTCAAGGTCATCAAGCTGGGCATGGATACCAAGAGCGTCATTGCCCGGTTTGAAGCCGAGCGCCAGGCGCTGGCGATGATGGACCATCCGAACATCGCGAAAGTTTTGGATGCCGGCGCCACGGAAACCGGGCGGCCTTTTTTCGTGATGGAATTGGTGCGCGGCATCAAGATCACGGATTATTGTGACCAGAACAAATTGTCCACGCAGGAACGATTGGGTTTGTTCATCCAGGTTTGCAACGCCATCCAACATGCGCATCAAAAGGGCATCATTCACCGCGACATCAAGCCATCGAACATCCTTGTGACCTTGCACGATGGCAAGCCCGTTCCGAAGGTCATTGATTTTGGCATCGCCAAGGCCACGCAGGGGCGCTTGACGGACCAGACGTTGTTCACCGCGTTCGAGCAGTTCATCGGCACGCCCGCTTACATGAGCCCCGAGCAGGCAGAGATGAGCGGGCTGGACATTGACACGCGCAGCGATATTTACGCGCTCGGCGTGCTGCTGTACGAATTGCTCACCGGCCGCACGCCGTTCGATCCCAAGGAGCTGATGCAGTCGGGACTTGATGAATTGCGCCGCACCATCCGCGAAAAGGAACCGGCACGGCCCTCGACGAAATTGGGCACGCTCCTCGCCGCCGACCTGACGGCGGTCGCGCAACGCCGCCAGTCCGACGCGCCCAGGTTGATTCATTTGTTGAGCGGCGATTTGGACTGGATTGTGATGAAGTCACTGGAAAAGGACCGCACGCGCCGTTACGAAACCGCCAACGGCCTGGCGATGGACATCCAGCGTTATCTGACGAACGAACCCATCATCGCGCGCCCGCCCAGCACAATTTATCGCTTCCAAAAACTGGTGCGCCGGAACAAAACCATCGTTACTGCCGTAGGAGCCGGCCTGGCGGCATTGGTGATCGGGCTGGTTCTTTCGTTGTATCTGTTCATCCAGGAACGCGCCGCGCTGAAAAAGGAGATTGCCGCGGAGCAGGCGGAGAAGCAATTGCGGGAACAGGCCGAAGCAGGTGCCGCAGCTAACCGCGAAATCGCCCGCGCCGAACTGCTCCTGATGAGTGGGCAATATGACGAATCGGAAGCGATCGTCAGTAAAATCCCGCCGCATGCGTCCCTAGTCGCCTTGTACAGCACCTATGGCATTGAGCATGCGCATAAAGGACAATGGCGCCAGGCAATCACGAATTGGGTGCTGGTCGTGAAGTATGCGCCGGATGACCCTATCGGTTATCAGTATCTCGCGCCGTTGCTTTTGCAAATGAACGATGCGGACGGCTACAAGGCGCTGCGTTCGCAAATCCTCCAGCACTTTGGCAACACGACGGACCCCCGTACCGCCGAACGCATGACGAAGGTCAGCCTGATTCTTCCGGCGACTGATGACGAGATGGTCACCATCTCCAAAATGGCAGACGTAGCCGCCGCCGATGATCCTAAAGACCCGAACTACGGCTTGAACTTGTTTGCCGAAGGGTTTGCTGAATATCGCCTTGGCCATTATGAGGAGGCCATCGGGTTGATGCGCCGGGCGGACCCGATGGACATCGGCTCGTCCTGCCGGGCCGAATTGCATTTCATCGAGGCCATGGCGCGATTTCGATTGAACCGGCTGGACGACAGCAAATCGTCGCTGGCCGACGCCGTGGATTCAGTCAAAGATAAACTCAAGAATGGAACCGGCGATTGGGACGACTGGATCATCATCCAGGTTCTTATGCGTGAGGTGAGTGCGATGATTCCCGGCGTGGAACTGCCCGTCATCCCTTCGGCGAAGGAAACATTCGATTGGCAGGCCGCGCTTACGAAAGCGGGATTCAAGTTCACTGCGCAAAAGCAGGACGACAACACCTGGAGCGTGGCCCTGGACGACCAGCCGATCAACGACCTTACGCCCTTAAAGGACGCGCCCATCGATGAACTGTCCCTGATGCGTACGAAGGTTTCCGACCTCACGCCGTTGCGCGGGATGCAGCTTGAAACGTTACATTTGGCAGGAACGCCCGTGAAGGATCTCAGCCCGTTGGCGGGCATGCCGCTGAAGTCTCTGCAAATCTCCGGCACGGCGGTTTCCGATCTCTCGCCCATTAGCGGAATGCCGATGCGATATTTGAGCCTGGGCGGCTGCACCAACATCACCGATTTGGGGCCGCTGGTGGGGATGACCACCCTGCGGACGATTGTGCTTCCGCCGAATGCGAAAGATTTCCAGTTCCTTCGCAATTTTGAAAATCTCAGGCGCATCAGTTTCACCTACGATCCGGCCAAGAAAGGTCCCGCGCAAACGGCTGCCGAATTTTGGGCGCAGCAGAACAACAAAACAGCGGCGGCACAGTGATATGAGCGACGTCACGCGCATCCTGCAATCCATGGAATCCGGCGATGCCAAGGCCGCCGATGAATTGCTGCCATTGGTCTACGGCGAATTGCGCAAGCTGGCTGCGTCGAAGATGGCCCATGAATCTCCGAACCAGACCTTGCAGCCGACCGCGCTGGTGCATGAGGCGTGGCTGCGCCTTACGGGAAATGAAAATGTGAAATGGAATGGCCGCGCGCATTTTTTCGGCGCGGCTGCGGAAGCCATGCGGCGCATCCTGATCGACAATGCCCGGCGCAAAAGTGCTGCGCGTCACGGGGGCAACCAGCAGCGGCTCGATGTGAATGATATTGAAATCGCCGCGCCGGCCAAAGATGAGGAGCTGCTTGCCATCAACGATGCGCTGGAGGAATTTGCCAAAATGGACAAACAAAAGGCCGAACTGGTCAAGTTGCGTTACTTCGTCGGCCTGAAGGTGGAGGAAACCGCGGAGGTCCTGGGCATATCCGTTCCCACGGCCATGCGCTGGTGGAACTACTCGCGCGCGTGGTTGTACCAAAAGATCCAAAATAAAAATTAGCAGCTCCTTATCACCGTATTCGCGGGACAGGCATTGTCTCTTACATATCTCTCTGCGGATCATAAATAATGCCCAGGAACAAAATGGTTTCGGTCTGGTTGTCCTCGATCAAAAACAGGAACGGCCGGTCCACGA
>DATMLG010000259.1:0-20718 GCA_035570675.1 Verrucomicrobiia bacterium
TCGGCCATCTCGGAGGGCGTCGGCGCCACGCCAATGCCGGCGTCTTGGAATGCGGCGATTTTGGCCGCCGCCGTGCCCTTGCCGCCGCTGACGATGGCCCCGGCATGGCCCATCCGCCGTCCGGGCGGCGCCGTCGCCCCCGCAATGAATCCCGCCACCGGCTTCTTGCAATTCTGTTTGATCCACTCCGCGGCTTCCTCTTCGGCCGAGCCGCCGATTTCACCGATCATGATGATGCCCTTGGTTTCCGGGTCGTCATTAAAAAGCTTGATGACGTCGAGGTGCGATGTCCCGTTCACCGGGTCGCCGCCAATGCCCACGCAAGTGGATTGTCCGACGCCCCGGCAGGTGAGCTGCCACACCGCCTCGTAAGTCAGTGTGCCGCTGCGCGAAACCACGCCGATGTTTCCGCGCTTGTGAATATATCCTGGCGCGATGCCGATGCGGCAGCCCCCGTGCGAATCCTTGCCCGCGCCGGGCGTCACCACGCCGGGGCAATTTGGCCCGATGAGCCGCGTCCGCTTTCCCAGCATTGCGCGCTTGACCTTCACCATGTCATTCACAGGAATCCCCTCGGTGATGCACACCGCCAAATCCAGCCCCGCGTCAACTGCTTCCAAAATGGCGTCGCCCGCAAACGGTGGTGGTACAAAAATCACCGAAACCGTGGCGCCGGTCTGCCTGGCTGCTTCGGCCACCGTGTCGAAAATGGGCACCTTGTTTTCGAAAAGCTGGCCGCCCTTGCCAGGCGTGACGCCGGCCACGATCAGGCTGCCGTATTCAAGGCTCAACTGCGTGTGCCGCGCGCCAAAGCTGCCGGTGATGCCTTGCACGAGGACTTTGGTGTCGGGTTTGATCAGAATGGACATGGGATTTTTTTCGCTGTGGAAATTCTACGAGGTCTTAGGGTTTGAAATTCAGTTTGTTAACACAATTCTGCATCATGCATCGGTATCCGCGTTAAGCTTTTCCCACCGCCTTCACCACTTTTTGCGCCGCATCGGCCATCGACTCTCCGCTGATGATGGTCAAACCAGATTCCGCCAGCGTCTTGCGCCCGGCCGCCACGTTGTTGCCTTCTAGGCGCACCACCAGCGGCAGTTTCAATCCGGTTTCCTTTACTGCCGCGACAATGCCCGTGGCGATGACGTTGCAATCCATGATGCCGCCAAAGATGTTCACCAAGATGCCTTTCACGTGCGGATCGCTCAGGATGATTTTGAAAGCTGCCGTCACCTGTTCCTTGCTCGCGCCGCCGCCCACGTCCAAAAAGTTGGCCGGGCTGCCGCCAAAATGCTGGATGATGTCCATCGTCGCCATCGCCAGGCCCGCGCCGTTCACGAGACAGGCGATGCTGCCGTCCAGCTTGATATAATTCAGGTTGAACTTGCTGGCCTCAATTTCCAGCGGCGCTTCCTCCGCCAAATCCCTCATTTCCTGCAAATTCTTATGACGGTAAAGCGCGTTGTCATCCAGGCCGATTTTTGCATCCACCGCCACCAAGCTTTCCTTGCCGTCCGCGCCTTCCACAATGCACAGCGGATTGATTTCCACCATCGCCGCGTCGCATTCCCACCACGTCTTGTAAACGCCCATCAGCAACTTTGCGCCCTGCGCCACCAAATCGCCCTTCAAACCGAGCGCCACCGCCAGCTTGCGGCCCTGGTAGGGCATCATCCCCACCGCTGGGTCAATGGATTCGCGGACGATCTTCTCCGGTGTTTTGTCCGCGACCTCCTCGATGTCCACGCCGCCTTCCGTGCTGACCATCATCACCGGCCGTGACGTCGCGCGGTCCAGCAGCACCGCCAGGTACAATTCCTTTTTAATCGCCGGCGCGGCGGCGATGAGCAACCGGCTCACCAGACGACCGTCCGGGCCGGTCTGTTTGGTGACCAGCACCTGGCCGATCATGGCCTTCGCCTTTTCAAAAACATCGTCGGCGCTCTTGCACAGCTTGACGCCGCCCTGGAACCCGCTCTTGAAAGTGCCCTTGCCGCGTCCGCCCGCGTGTATCTGGGATTTCACCACCACCAGCTTTTCACCCTGGGCAAACATGTTTTCGGCGATCTTCCGGGCGGTCTCGGGCGTGTCGCAGACGTCTCCGGCCGGCACGGCCACCCCATACTGCGCGAGCAATTGCTTGGCTTGATATTCGTGGATGTTCATTTAAAAAACTTAAAATGGTCGCTTCGAGGAACGAAGTTAATCATGCAGAAGGCACAGTCACATACTTAAATCACATTTTCCCCGAACACAGGCGGTCAATCTAAGAAACGCGCCCCGGAGCGTCAACGGTTTTCGGTCTTGGCGACGACGGCGAGCTTCAGTCTCGCAAGTGTTACGTGTTCCCTCGCTGTAACGATTCAACGATTTAACCTTCTGGCTCAGCCATTCTGCTTGAATTGCCGCGCCGCACTCTGCACAGTGCGCGGGCATGAAGACCGCGGCATTGTTGCTCCTGCTTTCGTTGGTTGCTCTGGATTTATGTCCGCTGCGCGCCGCTCCCGCCGCGATGGAAACTGCCGATTTCTCCGGCCATCGCTACGTGCGGCTCACCGACTGGGCGCGCGCCGCCAATATGGATGTCCGCTGGCTCCAGCGCGATGAAATCATCCAATTGACCAACCGCTCCTTCCGGTTCGTGTTTGAAAAGGATTCCCACAACGCCGGGTTCAATGGCGTCAATGTCCTGCTCTGTTATCCCTTCGTCGTCGAAAAAGACGTCGCCTATCTTGCCGATGCGGATCTGCGGCAGACGCTCGCGCCGCTCTTTTCCCCGACGCCAAATCCTGGCGGCGCTCGCGTCCGGACGATTGTCATCGATCCCGGCCACGGGGGAAAGGACCCCGGCTTCCAGGTCGGCTCGCATCAGGAAAAAAAATATACGCTCCTGCTTGCCCAAGAATTGGCCGCCCAGTTGAAACGCGCCGGATTCAATGCCTCCTTGACCCGCACCCGCGACGTCTATGTGGACAAATCAGCGCGGCCGGAAATCGCCCGCCAGCGCGGCGCCGATTTATTCATCAGTCTGCATTGGAACGCCGCCAGCGTCGGCAAGAATGACGTCAAGGGCGTTCAGACCTATTGTCTCACGCCCGCCGGCGCGGCCTCCTCGAACAGCGGCGATGACGTCAGCGACGTGGAAGCCAAGCCAGGCAACCGAAACGACCGCCAGAACCTCCTGCTCGCGTATGATCTGCAAAAATCGCTGACCCATGATTTGGGTGCGGATGATCATGGCGTGCGGCGTGCGCGCTTCGCCGTCCTGTGTGACGCGCAGATGCCCGCCGTGCTCATCGAAGGCGGATATATGTCCAATCCGGCGGAATCGAAGCAGATTTACGATTCCGGCTATCGTCACGGCATGGCCGGCGCCATCGTTGCCGGTGTGCTGGCTTACAAACGACAAGTAGAACCGCCCCTACCGAATCCTGGCAACGTCACCAATCATTAATCCGGCTTCGATTTTCCGCCGCTCTTCCCTCCGCCTTTCTTGCTGCCGGCATTGATGATTGCGCCGCTCAGGAATCCCAGGCCGAAAAATCCCACGTACATGATTGCCGCCGGCTGTTCAAAAGAGGTTGGCAGCAGCGGCGGCAGCGTGAGCGACACCCGGCCCTTGTTATTCATTCCCATCAGCACGAGCAACAAGGCGACAATGATGAGAAAGATGGTCTTGAGCAGCAGTTTGACATTCATAGTGCGTTCCGAAGCTACGGAAACCCGGGCCGTCCGTCAATCCGCACGCGTCACTTCAACGCTTCCCGGATCAACCGCATTAAATCTTCGTAACTTTCCACCGCCTTGAATTGCGGAAATTGTTCACGGATGGACAGGGGAGCGCGAAAAAAAATTCCCGTGTCCGCCTCCATCAGCATCGTTGTATCATTGAACGAATCGCCCGCGGCAATGACCTTGTAATTCAGGTTTTTCAACGCCGTCACCGATTTCTGCTTCTGGTTCGGCATCCGCAGCCGGTAATTGACGATTCGCCCGTTTTCCACCTCCAGTTTGTGGCAGAACAGCGTGGGCCAGTCCAGTTGCTTCATCAAGGGCTGCGCGAATTCCTCAAATGTGTCGGAAAGAATGATTACCTGCGTCAGTGCACGCAGTTCCGCCAGGAATTCCCGGCCGCCGTCCAATGGCCGCAGGCCCGCGATCACCTTCTGGATGTCCGGCAGCTTCAGCCCGTGCTGGTCGAGGAGGTTCAGCCGCCCCTTCATCAGCACGTCGTAATCGGGAATATCCCGCGTTGTCAGCCGCAGCTCGCGGATGCCCGTTTTCTCCGCGACGGCAATCCAAATTTCCGGCGTCAGCACGCCTTCCAGGTCCAGGGTCACAACCGATTGTTTCACCGCGCCACTCTCGCAAAAATCGCCTTCCCTGTCCAACGTTTCCAAAATGGCGCATCTCCAACACCCTCAAACGGCCCGGCTCATTTTCCCATCCGTGAAGTCCGTGCCTTCTATGGCCCGGAACTCCTTCGCACCCATTCCCCGCCTACTTCCTCGCAAATATCTCCGTGATGGTCCGGATCTTGTCCCCCAAAAGTCCGCCACCCGCGCGTTTCTTCTGCTGAAATGATCCATATTTCACCAGCCCGATCGCCGTCGCAAATTCCGGCTGGTCCAGTGCCGAGGTAATGCCGTTGATTGAGTTTGCCTTGCCCAGCGAGGCCGGCAATTGAAACACCTTTTCCGCCAGCTTCGCCATCTCCGGGATGCGCGCCCCGCCGCCGCAAATGAACACCCCCGACCGCAGGAAATCCAGCAGCCCCGCCCGCGCAATGTCCTGTTCCACCAGTTGAAAAATTTCCTCCAGCCGCAGCGACATCACCCGCCGCAGATGCTCCAGGTTGATCGTCTTCACCGGCAATCCCAGCTCGTTTGCAATCGTCACCGTCTGGCCCTTGATGCTCTCGTCCACCAGCGCCGAGCCGTGCTCAATCTTCACCTGCTCCGCGCGGCCCAGCGGCACCTTCAAGCCATAAGCCAGGTCATTCGACACATGGTCGCCGCCCACCGCCATCACGCCCGTATGCTTGATGATTCCGTCCGCATACACGGCGTAATTCGTCGTCCCGCCGCCGATGTCTATCACCAGCGCACCCATTTCCTTCTGCTCGTTCGTCAGCAGCGCCAGCGAGGCCGCCAGCCCGTTGAAAACAATCGCCTCAACCTCCAGTTGCAATCCCTTCACCACGCGGATGGGATTTTGCAGCCGGTTGAAATTCCCGTGCACCACATGCACATCCACCTCCACGCGCGCGCCCAGCATCCCGACCGGGTTCACGATGCCCGAATGGCCGTCCACATGAAAATGCTGCCGCACCGCGTGCAACACGTGGTTCTCCGCCGGCAGATTGATCGCCTTGGCATTTTTGATGACGTCCTGCACGTCGTCCTCGGAAATTTCCCGGTCGGACGACACCACCGGATGCACGCCGCGGTTGTTGAACCCGCGAATATGCCCGCCGGTCACGCCCAGATAGACGCTGCGAATCTCCACGTCCGCCATCTGTTCCGCCTCCACAATGGCGTTGCGGATGTCCTCCTCCGCCTGCGGCGGGTCGGCAATCTCCCCCTTGCGGACGCCGCGGGACCGGCATTGGCCCAGCCCGATGATGTTCAGCGTGCCGGCGGCGTTCACTTCGCCCACCGCGGCGCAGATCTTTGAGGTGCCGATTTCAAGTCCGACAATCAGGGAAGCGGGATCAAACATTTTTTTTCCGGATGGGTTGCGGGTTGATGTTTTTGGGAACGTTCAGCGGCGCCGGGCCGGCGGCGACCAGGACGGCGGGGATGTTACCCGGCACGGACAAATCGAGCGAAGCGATGGCCATGCCCTGCTGTTGCGCCCGATCGCGGATGTCCCGCCAGCGGCGCAACTGCTGATCGGGGTTGCTCAGCGAAAAAACAATCTTGCCCTGGTCGCCTGTCGTCGCCTGCAACAGTTCGGGCGACGACACATCCACCAGCCGCAAATCCGTCAAACCGGCCAGGGGTGAATGTTGAAACGCCCCAATCAATTGCAGCGCGCCGCGCACTTGCATGGAATCAATTTTTTTACCTGGCATGACTTCGCTCAGGTTCAATCCACAAATCACCGGCAACACGTTGTTCGTTCGCGCCGCTTGGGCCAGTTGTGCCGCCGCCAGCGGTATCAACACGAATCCGTCCCGGTCCAGATACACAATAGATGGCTCCGTGGCGCCGCCGGGTTTCAGCCTGAGCACCGTTATTTGCGCCACCGGCACCCGTTCCGTCACGCACAGCTTCAAGGTGTGGGGCATCACGCGTTCCACGGCCGCCGAGCGGATGGGCGCCGCCATTTCCAAGTCCCGCTTCACCCGTGCCAGATCCAGCGCGAGCAGATTCTGCCCGGCCTTCACGCCCGACCAGCGACGCACTTGTTCCGCAGAAATCACCCCGTCCGTTTTCACATCAATTCGCTCCACGGCAAACGCCGGGTTGTCATAAATCATGCGGTCCAGCGTCCATGAACCCGCCCGCCAGAGAATGAAAAATCCCGCCAGCGTCGCGAGGGTCATTCCCACCCCGATGCCTCCCAGCCGCAGCCGCGCTGCGCGCACCTGGTCCGACCGCAATTTCACGTCCAGCACGTGCTGTTCGCGCCCGGACCGGCGGTTTCTTGATTTGCTCGCGAACCAGCTCATGCCGCCTTCCTTTCCATGTCATGCCGCAACGCCAGATCAATCATGCGCTGGCACAATTCCGCGTAATCCATTCCCGCCGCCTTCGCCGCCTTCGGCAGCAAACTCAACTCCGTCATTCCCGGAAGTGTGTTCACCTCCAGCACCACCGGCTCGCCGTCCGGACGTACCATCACGTCCACGCGCGAATAATCCCGCCCGCCAATTGCCGCAAATGCTCCCAGCGCCGCCTCCTGGATTCGTCGTGTCGTTGCTTCATCGAACGTCGCCGGGCAAAAAATTTCCGCCGCGCCCGCCGTGTATTTGGTGTGATAATCGAACGCCCCTGTTTTTGGCCGCACTTCCACGACGGGAAGCGCCTTGCCCGCCAAAATTCCCACCGTCGCCTCGCGTCCGGCGATTTTCTCCTCCATCAACACCTGCGAATCATGCCGGAATGCCTCGCCCAGCGCGGCGCTCCAGTCCGCGACGCGCTCCACAAATTGAAGGCCCACGCTCGATCCCTGCCGCACCGGTTTCAACACCACTGGCGGTTGCCAGCCCATCGGCCAGCTTGCCGTCGGCGAATCTATCACTTCAAACCGCGCCGTCGGGATGCCCGCGGCGATGCATTTTTGCTTCGTCAAATGTTTGTCAAACGCCACCCGGCTTGCCTCGGCACCGCAGCCGGTATAAGGAATGCCAAGATTGTCCAGTTGCTGCTGCACCGTGCCGTCCTCGCCGTAAGTCCCGTGCAACGCCAGGAAAACCACCTGCGTGTCCTCCGGCAGCGTCCACGCCGGATCCTTCGGGTCCAGTTCATGCACGCAGTGCCGCAGCGAACGCAGCGCCCGCGCCACCGCCGTTCCCGTGCGCAACGATACCTCGCGTTCCTCCGAAGGGCCGCCCAGCATCACCGTGATGTGCAAACTTTTCGACATGACTTCTAAATATCCGCAATCCCAAATACGAAATCTCTAAGCTTCTCCGACTATTTCAACTTCCGTGTCCAACTCAATTCCGCGTTCACATCTCGCTTTTTGTCGGATGACTTCAATCAATTCCAAGACGTCATGCGCGGTGGCCGAGCCTTCGTTGATGATAAAGTTGCCGTGTTCCTCGGAGACCGCCGCGCCTCCCACCTTTGTTCCTTTCAATCCCAGTTCATCAATCAATTTGCCCGCCGGTATCGTTCCGGGATTCTTGAAAATGCAACCCGCGCTTGGCGCCGCCGGTTGAGAGTCCCAGCGTTTCTGGCTGAAGGTCTTCATCCGCTTCTCGACCACTTCGCGGCTCGCCGGATGGCCCTTAAGCACTGCGCCCAGCGCGATATTTTCCTTGAACAACGGGCAGCAGCGGTATTCCACCTTCACTTGCGCGGCTTGTTCTTCGTGCGCCTGGCCGTTGTGGTCCATGTAGCGGACGGATTCCACCACATCGAACATCCAGCCGCCCATCGCCCCTGCGTTCATGCGCAACGCCCCGCCCACGGTCCCGGGAATGCCCTCCAGAAACTCCAACCCCGTCAGTTGCGACTGCTTGCTGAGCACGGACACCTGCTTCAGCTTCGCACCCGCCCCGCAATGCAGCCGGTAACCGGTGATTTCAATCCGGCTGAAATGCGGATGCGCCAGGCAAATCACCAGCCCGCGAATCCCACCGTCCCGGATCAGCAAATTCGAACCGCGTCCCAGGATGAAAAAGGGCAGGGGAGTTCTTTCGCAAACCTGCAACAGCCGCGTCAAGTCCGCCTCCGACGCCGGTTCCGCATAAAAATCCGCGTTTCCACCAACGCGCAACGTCGTGCGCGACGCCAGCCTTTCGTCCGTCCGTAAGACCGCATCCGGCGAAAGCGCCGCCTTCAATTCCGAGAATAATGTTTCGTTTGGCACAAATGTCTTTGACCGGCTTTTGCCCGGCGCGCTGATATTTTGAGCGGCGATGCCCGGATTCATGTTCGGACGGATTGATGCTGGATTTTCGTTGCTGTGGTGGCCGCCGCCCTGCCTCCATCGCGCCGCCGGGCAATGATGAGACGCATCATGCTCTCCGCAATCTGTTCCGCCGCGTGTGGCGCATGCCACTTCTCCAACGCCTCGCGCATATTTGCCGCGTTGCCGTTGTTCCGGACCAGCTCATTCATTTTTGACACCAGCAACTCCGGGGTCGCCCGCTCCTGTTCCAGCAAAAAGGCCGCGCCGGTTTTTTCGAAAGCCAGCGCATTGTGCTGCTGATGATTGTCCGTCGCGGCAGGGTAGGGGATCAATATCGCCGGCACCCGCATCGCTGCCAGTTCGGCCAGCGATGACGCCCCCGCACGGCTGACGGTCACGCTGGCCGCGCCCAGCGCCAGATGCATTTTTGCGAAAAACGGATGCACGGTTGCCTTGATTCCCGCCGCCCGCGCCGCTTCCTCAACCTTGCCCGCATCGCTTGGACCGGCAAGGTGGAACAATTGCAATTCCGGCAGCTTTTTGGCCAGCAAGGGCAACGCGTCAATCACCAGTTGATTCAGGGCGCTCGCGCCTTGGCTGCCCCCGGTCACCAGCAATACCGGTCGCTGCGGGTCCAGCCCCAGCTCCTGACGGCATGTGGCGGCATCGGCTTGCTTAAATTCCGTCCGCACCGGTGTCCCGGTTATTTTTGCGCTGCGCGCATGCAGCCGCGGCGAGGCTTCACCAAACCCGACGAACGCCTGGTGAATCACCCACGAGAGCCAGCGGTTTGCCCGGCCGGGAATCGTGTTTGATTCATGCAGAAAAACCCGCGCGCCCGTGAACTTTCCCGCCAGAACCGGCGGTGCGCTCGTGAATCCGCCCATCGCCAGTACCGCCTCGGGCTGTTCCACCTTGAAAAGCGCCCTGGCTGCGCAATATGACTCCCAGAAACCGCGCACGAAAGCCAGCCGGCTTCCTTTGCTCAATCCCACCGCGGGCAGCGTCACGATTTTCACCCCTGACGCCGATTTTACGGCTTGTTGGTCCACATCCTTCGGGGAAATCAGCAGCGTCACCGCGCAACCGTGATGCAGCAACTCCTCCGCCACCGCCAGGCCGGGGAACAGGTGACCTCCCGTGCCACCGCATGCGATGGCCACCCGGGGCGCTGGTTGCTCGTCCGGCATCACGGCAATTGCGGGGATGGAATTTCCCCCGGCTCAAGCCTTGCCGACGGCACCACGCGCGCCCGGCGGGCGATGCTCAATAACAACCCGATGCTGGTCATCATGATGAGCAGGTTTGAGCCCCCGTAACTGATGAATGGCAGCGGAATGCCCTTGTTCGGCAGCACGTCCGTCACCACGCCAATATTGATGGCTGCCTGCAAACCGATCATCAAGGTGATGCCCGAACCGAGCAGCGTCCCGAAGGCATCAGTTGACCGCGATGAGATATGGAAGCCGCAAATCACCACCAGGCCAAACGCTGTCACCACGCCCAGCGTTGCCACAAGGCCCAGCTCCTCGCCGATGATGGGAAGTATGAAGTCTGTGTTATGAAACGGCAGATAACCCAGTTTCTGCCGGCTGTTGCCCAAACCCACGCCCGTCCATCCCCCCGAACCCAGCGCCAGCTTCGCACGGTCCGCCTGCAAACCCGTTCCCATCTTCTGTTCTTCAGGATGCATCCAAGCAAATACCCGCTCCCGCCGCACCGGGTCGTGCAAAATGGATATGCTGATCAACAATACCCCCAGCAGCAAAGGCGGCACCAGATGCCGCCATCGCACGCCCGCGATCAAAAGCATCGCTCCCGCCACGCAACCCATCAAAATTGTCGTTCCCCGGTCTGGTTCGACAAATATCAGGCCCAAGATGACCCCCGTGATCAAACCCGGCATGACCACGCCCTTTTTCCAGTCTGACATCCGTCGCTGAAAATGGTCGCCATACCATGCCAGGGCCACAATCAACGCCATCTTGCCAAGTTCCGACGGCTGGAACCGGACGCCGCCCACCGGGAGCCGAAACCAGCGCCGCGCCCCGTTCATCTTCGAACCGATGTGCGGCACCAGCACCAGCACCAGCAGAATGACCGCGAACCCAAAAAGCGGCCACGCGAATTTCTTCAGCAGCCGATAATCCATCGTCGCCGCCACCAAACCCGAGACCGCTCCGAGCCCGCACCACGCCAGTTGCATCACGAAATCGTGTGAGCCGCTGGCGTCCGCCATGCTCGAGCTGTAAAGCATCACCATCCCCAGCGCCAGCAGCGCAGTCACGCAAAACACCAGGATGGTTGTGGTCGCTTTCATCGCCGTTGGCCCGGACACCGGGTTGAGGCGACCCGGTGACCCGGCCGCCTGCTTAACGCATCACGGGCGCGCCCGACGTCGGATTGCTCGCCGTCGTCGTGGTTGTCGCCGCAGGCATCGTTTCCATCGGCGAGGCCGCCGTGGTGGTCTTGGCCGGCAGTTTCAATTTCTGGCCGACATTGATGCGCGTGCTGGTCAGGTTGTTCATCGCCATCAGCGCCTTGACGGTGGTGCCGGAGGTGTGGGCGATCTTGGTCAGATTGTCGCCGGATTTGACGGTATAAACATCGTCACTGCTGTTGCTGTCCGTTGTGGAGGCCATTCCTGCGGATGTCGGGGAAGCTGAGCCCGAGGCCGGGATGTTGATCGAGGTGCCAATCTTCAGCTTGGTCGGAACGATGGTTGGATTTGCCGCTTCCAAGTCCTTCACCTTCACATCGTATTTCTTGGCAATCGTGGCGAACGTGTCATGCGGAACGATGACATACGTTGTCGCGGCGGGCGCCGTCGGTTGTGCGACGGGTTGCACTGGTTGTGCCGGCTGCGCAGGCGCGGTCGTCATGGCCACGTTGTTCGATGCATTCGTGTCCGTGGTCGTCGGTGTTGTCGCCATGGTTGATGGCGTCACCGCGTTCGTATCCGCGGTCGCGGCATCCGGCGCATTCGAGTTGTCCGACGAGGCCTGGTCCCGCTTGCAGCCCTGGATCAGCAGCACCGGCGCGATCAGGAGAATGGTGCCGGAAAAAATGGCCAGCACGGCCATTTTCACGCGGGCGCGTTTCTTGTTCATTTGCTCCACGAGGGAGCCCTGGGGGATGAATGGATTTGGATTGTTCATTTGTGGTTGGCGCTGGTGGGCGTCCTTTCAATTGAGGTTGGGTTGGGTTGGGTTTTTGCGCCGGGGTTTTGCCTCAAAAAACCCCGATGCAAGTCTAAAACTTTTTTTTCAACTATTTCGTTTTCGTCTGATCCGATTTTTCCGTCTGCCTGTGTATTGGGGTCATTCAGCGGCGGCATACTACCTGTGGCGTCCGCCAGCCTGTCAATCGCGCATTGATACACTCCATCCCTCTTGGGTTGAATTCGAAACTGATCAATGCTCGAACAAGCTGGTGAAATCAAAATCACATCGCCGAACGCCGCGCTTCGCACGGTCAAGTTCATTGTTTCTAGCAACCGAAACCTCTCTGCGCAAGGAGTAAAAATGCGGACATACGAATATTTTTCTCTATTCAACTGCCCGCCAAAATCCGCCCCCGGGCGGCGCGCTTTCCCGGCCCGGCCACCGCCCGTTTTCGCCAGTTCATTTTCAAATTGAATCTTCATTTTGCAGGGATTTTACCGGATTTTCAGGCTGCTGAGCGCCACTACCGCAAACAGCACGCACAAAATGTAAAAACGCATCACCACCTGGGATTCGTGCCAGTTCTTTTTCTCAAAATGATGGTGCAGCGGGGCCATGAGGAAAATCCGCTGGCCAGTCCCATACTTTTGCCGGGTGTACTTGAAGTAACTGGTCTGCATAATGACCGATACCGCCTCCATCACGAACACCCCGCCCGCAATCATCAGCACCAGCGGCTGGTGAATCAGCACCGCGATGATTCCCAACGCCCCGCCCAGCGCCAGCGACCCCGTGTCGCCCATGAACACCTGCGCCGGATGGCAGTTGAACCACAAAAACCCCAGCCCCGCCCCGATCATTCCCGCGCAAAACACCGTCAATTCCCCCGCGCCCGGCACGTGCGGAATCTGCAAGTAGGCCGCCGCCTTCGCATTGCCCGCCAGATACGTCAGGATCAGAAACACAAAGGACACAATCACCGTGCAACCAATGGCCAGTCCGTCGAGTCCGTCGGTGAGGTTGACCGCATTGGAACTCCCCACGATCGTCAACGCGGTCAACCCCAGGCCCAACAGGCCCACTCCCTTGGCGACTGGCAATTTATAAAAAGGCACCATGATGTCCGAAATCAAATGCAATGGCTGTGTCGCCGGCGATTGCCACAGGTAGATCCCGATGAACAACGCCAGGGCCGTCTGGACCCACAACTTCACCCGCGACTTCGCCCCGCCGCCGCTTGCCTGGATGATTTTCGTGTAATCATCGTAAAAGCCCAGGATCGCCAGCACGGCGACCGACAGCACCGTCAGCAGCACCAGCGAGTTCCATTGTGCCCACAGCAACGCCGTCACGTTCATAGTCAAAACTATCAGCAGTCCGCCCATCGTCGGCGTTCCCATTTTTTTCGGCCCCCGGGCCGTGAGGTTTCCCGCCACCTCGGCGCGGTCGCGGTAATTCTGCCCAAAACTAAGTTCCTTCAGCCATGCGATCAGCTTCGGCCCCAGCAGCAGGCTCAGCAGCAGCGCCGTCACCGCCGCGCCCGCGCTGCGAAACGTGATATAATGAAACAGCCGGAACGCCGAAAATTTCGATTCAAGTAATGTCAGGTGATACAGCATTCACATTTTTCCGCCCGGTTCCGGCGTCCGCAACGCCTCGGCCAGTCTTTCCAATTTCGTCACGCGGGACGCCTTCAACAGCAGCACGTCGCCCGCCCGCAAATACGCCTTCACCGCTTCCGCCGCCGCGCCCGCGTCGGCAAATTCATCCGCCGCCGCCAGTCCCGCGGTCCGGGCCGCGTCCGCCGTGACCGCGGCCATCTTTCCCACTGCAAACAACCGGTCCACGCCCAGTTGGGCTGCCCGCCGGCCGGCTTCTTCGTGCGCCGCCCGCGTTTGGGTTCCCAGCTCGGCCATGTCGCCCAGCACCGCCGCCCGCCGCCCGGCGCAGGGCATTTCCCGCAAAGTCTCCAGCGCCGCCAGCATTGAATCCGCGTTCGCGTTATATGCATCATCCAGTATGCCTGCGCCGTTCCAATCCCAAAGTTGCATGCGCATTTTCACCGGGCGGCATTCCAACAGGCCCTTTTCAATCTCGGCCCGCGATACTTTCAGTTCCGCCCCAATTGCCACCGCAAACAACGCGTTCACCACCTGGTGCCGGCCGAGCAAACCGATCCGGTACTCGCCTGCGTAATCTTTCCCGGCCGTCTCGACACAAAACTGCGTGCCGTTCCCATCAATCCGAATCCGGCTGGCCCGCCAGTCATTGCCGGTGCCCAGTCCCACGCGTATCACCATGGCCTGAGTGCGCTGCGCAATCTGTTCCGTCCACTCGCTGTCGCCATTGACCACCAGCCGTCCGTCCGCCGGCAGCAATTCCGCCAGCCAGCCTTCTTCCGTGGCCACGCCGGCCACGTCGCCGAAAAATTCCAGATGCTCACGCCCGATGCTGGTGATGACGCCCCAGCCGGGCTTCGCCATCCGCACCAGCGGTGCCAGTTCACCGGGGTGATTGGTCCCGATTTCCACCACTGCCGCCTCATGTGCCGGCTCCAGTTTCAGCAACGTTAGCGGCACGCCGATGTCATTGTTGAAGCTCGCCTCGCTCCAAAGTGTCTTCAGTTTCTGCCGCAACACCGACGCCAGCAATTCCTTCGTCGTCGTCTTTCCGTTGGACCCGCCCACGGCAATCACCGGCAACGTAAAATCCATTCGATACCGTTCCGCCAATCGTCCAAGCGCCTTGCGCGGATTATCCACGGCAATCACCGCGCACGGCAGGTCCGCCGGAATCCGCCCGTGTTCGGCCACCACGGCCACGGCGCCTTTTCGGGCCGCCTCCGCCAAATAATCGTGTCCGTCGAAATGGTTCCCGGCGATGGCAAAAAAAAGGTCGCCGGCCTGCGCCTGCCGTGAGTCTGAACAGATTTGACCTACCAACAACCCCGGAGAACCACTCCGTAACTCACCGGCGCAGGCCTCGGCGACAAATTTCAAAGAACGAAAATCCATTTTGCTTCAGCGCGACCGTGCGTCCGCGCCGCCATCGCGCCCGCTTTATTGCGTGCGCACCGCCATTGCCTTCGACACCAGGTCCGGAGCGGCCGCCGCAATCTTGCCCTGCGCGTCGGGTTCCGGGTCGCGGTCCGGACGGATGTTCAGGTAGGTTGCCGCTTTTTCAGCAATCTCCTTGAAAATCGGCGCCGCGACCTGTCCGCCATAGTGAACACCCTTGGGATCATCCAGAGCCACGTAAATGCAAATCTCCGGATTGTCCGCCGGAAAGAATCCGGTAAATGAGGAGTAAAACTTGTCCAGGTACTGCTTTCCATCAGTTTTCTGGGCGGTCCCGGTCTTGCCCGCGACCGTGTAATGTTCCAGCGCGGCATTCGCGGCCGTTCCGTCCGGGGTCACCACGGTTTTCAAAGCCTCCACCATCTTCCGTACCGTTTCCTCCGTGATGACCCGTCTGACCTGCTGCGGCTGGTATTTCACGACCGTGTTTCCGTCCTCGTCCTGCAGCCGGTCCACCAGCATCGGACGCATCAGGACGCCGTCATTCGCCACCGCACTCATCGCCATCACCATCTGCAGCGGAGTCACCGCGATGCCTTGGCCCATGGGCAGTTGTGCAATTGAAACCTTGGTCCACTTATTCACCGGATGCACGATGCCCCGCGATTCGCCCGGCAGGGGAATGCCCGTGCGGTCGCCGAAACCAAAGGCGCGGATGTAGTCATACAAACGGTCTTCGCCCATCGCGATTCCGATCTTCGCCGCGCCAATGTTCGACGATTTGGTGATGATGCTTTTCACCGACAGAATTCCATAGCGCTCGTGATCGTGCAGATGCCTGCCGGCGAACAAAAAGTCGCCGTTCTCGCAGTCAAACTGCTGATCGAGCGTCACCACTCCCTCGTTCAATCCGCCGGACACAACCACAATCTTGAACGTGGATCCCGGCTCAGCGGGGTTTGAAATCAGGCGATTGCACCACGCGTCCGGACTGCCGCCGGTGCTCCCGGGGGCATTCGGGTCAAAATCAGGCAGCGTCGCCATCGCCAGGATTTCCCCCGTGCGCGGCCGGATGACCATTGCGGAAATGCTCTCTGGTGAATGCTTTGCCAGGCCTTCGGCCAGCGCGGATTCCACAATGTGCTGGATGACGGAATCAATCGTCAACACCACGTTCAGGCCGTCCCGCGGCTCCACATCCTCCTCGCGCAAGGCCACCAATTCCTGCTGGCGGCCGTTCCGCTCCGTTACCCGGAACCCGCCCACGCCGGTCAATTTGTCATTCAGCTCGGATTCTATCCCCGCCACGCCTTCAACTTCCACCGAGCGCACGCCGTCATTGGTCCGCTCCACGCTGCCCAGGTAACCGAGCACGTGGGCCGCGAGCCGCTGGTTTGGATACGTCCGCAACTGGTCGTCCTGCGGTTCGGTGTAAACCGCGCTCTTGCGCAGGTTCTCGATGAACGTTCGTTCCGCCGAAGAAAGCTTTTTGTCATCCGGACCGGCGGAAAGTGTCAGCATGGCCGCCTGGATTTTCTCCCAGACTTCCGCGGGCACCTTTTGCTTTAACATCACATACTGGATCGGCACCGCCCGGCCCTTGTCCAGGCGGGTGCGCGGGAATAACCGCTGGGCAAGTTCGGTTTCGTTGGTTTGGAGCAGGGGAGCCAGAATGTGCGCCACATCCTCGTAACGATTGCCAATCAGGCTTGGGTTTGCGCAAATCGTCTTTACGAACACGCTCGTTGCCAGCAGGTTGCCCTTGATGTCCAGAATGTTTCCGCGTCGGGGCTCAAGCCGGTCAATATGTTTGGTGAGATTTTCCGCCTTGGCCTGAAGTTCCGTGTGCTGCAGCACCTGCAAGTCCACCAGCCGGTAGCCCAGGCCGGCAAAGACCAGCACGAGGAGCATTCCCAACGCCAGCAGCCGTCGATATTGCAGTTTTTTTGCCATTATCTGTGCCTTTTTTACCAACCGCCCGTGTGCCGGTCGGTTCCTCTTCCGACGGCTCCACGGGCGGCGGTAAAAAAATCATTTCATCATTGCACCATGCCCAATCGCGGCGATCCCGCCGCGTAAGTCAGTTCACTCCTGGAAGCCGCCTGCCGGTCAGCCGGTTCGGGCAGCCACCAAATCTGTGTCGGCTGCGGTGGGCCCAGCCCCAGCTTCAATTCCTTCACCCGCAGGTCCAGTTGCGCGGGCGAAAGCAGCGCCGCCAGCTGCCGTTTCAGCTTGTCATTCTGGTTGCGCAATTCCCGCAGCCGCGCCTCGCGTTTCCCATACTGCTCGGCCAGCACGTTGATCTGCTGCTTTTCCCACACGTAACCCACGCAGCAGACCACGATGAACCCGCAAATCAGCACAGCCTTCAATGCCGGCCCGGGCCGGATCGCCGTTGATTGATTTTTTCGTTGCCGTGACATGTTAAATTTTTTCCATCACCCGCAATTGCGCGCTCCGGCTCCGCGGATTGTCCGCCAGTTCCGCCTCGCCCGGTTTCACCGCCCGCCGCTCAACCCATCGCAGCTCCGGCGCCCGCGGGCGTCTCAATTCCGGCACATCCACCGTTCCGCTGAACTCGTAATCCTGTGCCCGCACCCGCCCAAATTCTTTTACCAGCCGGTCTTCCAAGGAATGGAAGGTGATCACCACGAGCCGGCCGCCAGACTTTAAAACTTTCATCGCCGCCGCCAAACCACGCTCCAGCGAGCCGGGCTCGTCATTGACCGCCAGGCGCAGCGCCTGGAAAACCGCCGTCGCCGGGTGCGTCCGTTTTCCGCGCCGCGGCGCCAGCCGCTCCACGAACGCCGCCAGTTGGCCCGTCGTCTTGAACGGCGTCCGCCGCCGTTCTTCTTCAATCGCCCGCGCGAACCGCCGCGACTGCGGCTCGCCGCCCCATTCCCACAAAATTCTCGCCAGTTCCCCCGCGTCTAGATGGTTCACGAGTTCCGCCGCCGTCACGCTCTGCCGTGCATCCATCCGCATGTCCAACGGCCCGTCCTGCTGGAAGCTGAACCCGCGTCCAGGTTCATCCAATTGCGGTGAACTCACGCCCAGATCCAGCAGCACTCCGTCCAAACTTCCCGGCTCGACCATCTCCGCGAGTTCCGCAAAATTACCGCGCCGAATCTCAAACCGTCCGGCGAAACCCGCCAGCCGCTCCTGGGCCGCTTCAACCGCGGCGCCATCGCGATCGCATCCAAATAACCATCCATTCGGTCCGGTCGATTCCAGAATGGCTGCCGCGTGTCCACCCCCACCGACCGTTCCGTCGGCGTACCGGCCGTTCGGCTTCACCGCCAGTCCGGCGAGCGCCTCCGCCACCATCACTGATTTGTGACTGTAGTCTGGCACTTCGCATGGGTGTTATCGAATCTCCGCGTGTTGTGCGCCCAAAAATTTGGAAGTCAGCCGGCCCCACGTGCCCGGCTCGGCGTTGGAACTGCCCGCGTGCGATAAAATCGGGCTTGCGCCGCTCGGCAACCCCATGAGTCTGCCTGGGACAATATTGAAGTCATTATCGCTCAGGTCATTGCGGACCACGCGGACCTTCTCCAGGGTAAGTTCAGTCTGCACGTGCTTTCGCGCCGGACGGCCCCGTCCGCCTTCGCCGCGCCGTGGTGGCAAGAGCGAAAGTGGGTTCAATTTCTTGACCCAACCGGCCAATCGGCCTGGCTTGCTGGACGGAGCCATTGGAGCCGGGCTGGCGGCCTGCTTGGCTTCTACCTTGGCCGGTAGGGCAGGAGTGGCTACCGGGCGGGGCGGGGTTTTGGATTCCTTGATCGCCGCCGGCTTGACAGGTTCCTGGGACACTGGTTCCTGGGGTGCGGGTTCGAAAAGTGAAGCAGTCTTCAATTTGGCCGGGGAAGCGTTGACATTCGCGCCCGGAGATTCCAAATTGGGGGGTGGCGGCGCGAATGGATTTTTAGCCGATCCGAACTTCGGCAGCACAGTTCGCGCGCGCATCCGGTAACGGCTGTTGGTGTTCGGCATTCCGACCAGACTTTTTCCTGTGGCAAGCAATCGTAATAGGCTCATGGTGTTAAATAAGTTTCAGGGCTTCCGACAGCAGACCCGCGTCTGCCGCTTCTACTTTCTCATACCGCTTCGGATTCCAGATCTCGAACCGGTCCACCAAACCAACGAACAACGCTTCTTCCTCAATCTGTGCCGCCTTGGCCATTCCTTCCGGCAGACAAATGCGTCCCGCCTTGTCGAGCGTGACGCTCGCCGATTTGCTCCCGAGCTGGCGCCTCAACGCTTTTGCCTTCGCTTCCGCAAAAGGCATCGCGTGAATTTTTTGGGCCAGCGCTTGCATCTCCGACGGCGGCAACACCAGCAGGCAGGCATCCGGTTCATCGCCGTTGGGCAAAAGGATCAGCGTCAGTTCCGTTTCGGGCCGCGAGGGACGCCATTTCGCCGGGATTTGCACCCTTCGCTTTTCGTCGACTCCATGACGAAAGTGCGAATGGTAATAAATCACTTCATTGTTATCCGCTTCGGCCATTTTGAAACGCTGTTGCAACTTTGACCCAAAGTTACCCACAACACCCCATTGTTAAACACTTCCACCCATTTGCTGTCAATAGTTATCTTGAATATTTTTTTGTTCGCAAGTTATTCACAATTTGGCGAACTCCATTCGAACGGCCTTTCCACCCGTAAATACCATTGTAAAGCTCCTTGGAACGACATTATCGGTCATATTGCACGAATCTCGCCGGGAAATCTCCGTTATCGCTGGAAACGGTGAATCATTTCACTGACGATTCGACGCGATGCAGACTGCGGACTTTGATTATCTTCTGCCGCCCGAGCTAATCGCCCAGACGCCCGCGCGTGAACGCGACCAATCTCGTCTGCTAGTCCTGAATCGAAGTTCTGGGAATTTGACCCACGAAAAATTTCGCGACCTCCTAAATTATCTCAAAACCGGCGACGTCCTCGTGCTGAATAATTCCGCAGTCATTCCCGCCCGGTTGCGCGGCGTCAACACACGCACCGGCGGACGGTTCGAAATTCTCCTTCTCGAAGAAGTGGCCGTGAACGATTGGTGGGTGATGTTGCGCCCCGGCAAACGCGCGCGCGTCGGCACTGAAATTGCCATTCAAAATCACCGCGGCGAATCCGTTGCGGAACAGGCCGTCGTGACCGCGATCAACGACGAGGGCCATCGCCGTCTCCGCTTCTCGGCGACGGCCAATATTCGCGAACAGCTCGATGCCCTCGGCGAGACGCCGCTCCCGCCGTACATCACCCGTGAGAATACCAACGACTTGGCCGCCGACAAATCCCGCTACCAAACGGTTTATGCACAACCGCCCGGCTCTGTTGCCGCGCCCACGGCGGGCCTGCATTTCACCGCGGCCCTGCTTGATGAGATTCGCGCGCTTGGCGTGCAGGTCCGTTTTGTGACATTGCACGTGGGGCTTGGAACCTTCGCGCCGGTGAAAGCCCGCGCGCTTTCGGACCATGTCATGCACGAGGAGCGTTTCGAGCTTGATGATGAAACCGCGCGTGTCGTCAATGAAGCAAAGCGGAACGGCCGCCGAATTATCGCCGTGGGCACTACCACCGTGCGGGTGCTGGAGAGCGTTGCGTCGCAAAACGGCGGACGGCTGGTCTCGGGCGGCGGGCGCACACGGATTTTCATTCATCCGCCGTTTCAATTTCAAATCGTGAACGCCCTGCTTACCAATTTTCATTTGCCGTGTTCCACACTGCTGATGCTTGTGAGTGCCTTTGCCGCGCCGGGCGATACACGCGGACGGGAACTGCTGCTGGCCGGCTACGCCGAGGCCGTGCGCGAGCGCTATCGCTTCTTCAGCTACGGCGACGCGATGCTGATTCTTTGAGCTTGGCCAGCCAGATCAATCTGCCTTGGTTTCCACCCAGCGTGCAAACAGCCAGAGCAAATCCGCAAGGCGGTTGAGGAAGATGATGATTTC
>DATMLG010000260.1:0-3048 GCA_035570675.1 Verrucomicrobiia bacterium
AGCCGCACCTGGAGGCCGAATCTCCGGAAATGAAGAGCACCGTCGCGGGGCTGATTGCGGGCGCGCAGACCGACCAGGACAAGATCAAGACGCTCTTTTACCATGTCTCGAAAAAAATCCGTTACATGGGCCTGACACCGGAAAAAGACCGGCCCGGTTTTGAGCCGCACGATGTCTGCCTGACGTTTGGCAAAAAATATGGCGTGTGCCGCGACAAGGCGGCGCTGCTCGTCGCCCTGCTCCGCGAGGCCGGGCTGCATGCCTACCCGGTCCTCATCAGCGTGGGCGACAAACGCGACCCGGATGTTTCCGACCCGGATTTCAACCACGCCATCGTGGGCGTGGAATCGTCGCCCGGCAATTATCTCCTGATGGATCCGACGGACGAAAACACGCGCGAGCTGCTGCCGTCCTATGATCGCAACCAGAGCTACCTGATTTGCCGGCCCGAGGGCGAGCGGCTGCTTACCAGCCCGGTGGATCCGCCGGAGAACAACATGATGCGCATCAAGACCACCGGCGTGCTCAACGCGGACGGTTCGCTCACGGCCAAATCGCAACTGTGGTTTGCAGGTCTCAACGACGACGAATACCGCAACGCATTCGCGCACATGAAACCTGACGACGAACGCCGGTTCTTCGAACGCAATTTGAAACAGTCGCTGCCCGGCGCGAAACTGACCTCCTTCAAGCTCGTGCCCGAAAACATGATGGACATGACGCAGGGCGTGCATGCCGAGCTGGAGTTCACCGCGAACGGCATGACCGCCAGCGGCAGCGGCAAGTCCGTCGTCTGCGTGCCGTGGATCGGCAAGCGGCTGGGCATCATCAATTTCATCCTGGGCGGCACGGGCCTGGAAAAGAGAAAATATCCGATGCGCACGGATTACACCTGCGGGCTGGCGGAGGACGTTTCCATCAAGCTCGGCGCGGGATTTGGCGCGCCGGTTTCCATGCCGGATTGTGCGCCGGTCAACGACGATTGCGTCGGTTACTCGGAACATTTTGATTATCTCAACCACACGCTGGTCTGCTCGCGCGAGTTGAAGCTCAAGACCGTGGAATTCAGCCCGGCGCAATATCTCACGCTCAAGGGCACGCTGAAACAATTGGAGTATGACGAGCGCAAGACGCCGTTGATGAATGTGACGCGTGACGCCGGCAATCCGCCCGTCGTGACGGACAAGTCGCCGGAAATTCCCGTCGGAACCGACGCCACGATCCTGGACAGCCACAAGGAACTCGACGTGACCGATGCCCACAACGCGGTTTATCGCATCAAATATTCAAAGCGCATTCTCACCTACAACGGCAAGGAGCGGGAGGCCGAGATCAAGATTGGCTTCAATCCCTCCTGCCAGAGCGCCCGGCTGGTCCGCGGCGTGGTCATTGGCACGAACGGCGTCCGCCAGGAAATATCCGCGGGCGAAATCAATGTGATGGACGCAGGCTGGAACGCCTCCGCCAAGCGTTATACCGGCGGGAAAACGCTCGTCGCCAACCTGCCCGGCGTGGACATCGGTTCCACCATCGAGGTCGAGCTGGAGATCACGTCGAAAGACAAGGCGTTCCTGAGCGGCTCCGAGTCATTTCAGTTGATTGACGCGATGGACCACAAGGACTTCGTGTTGACCGCGCCTGCAAAGGTCAAGGTCCAGAAACTGGTCAACACCGCTTCAGGCGTCGTCAAGGAGACCGACCGGCGCCACGACGGCAAGCAAACCTTCCAATGGGAATCCCGGAACGTCAAGGCGCTGCCGTCGGAACCGCAATTGCCGCCGGAATGGATCGGCGCCGCCAGCGTTTCCTATTTTATCGGCGATGCCTCCGCTTATTTCGCGGAATTGCGCCAGACGATGCTGGATCGCTCGTCGAAAAGCGCGCAGGCCGCGCAGGTCGCGCGTCAACTCGCAAGCGCGGCCAAAACCCGCGCGGACGCCGTGGAAGCCATCCGCGATTACATTTCCAAGTCCATCCGCGTGGCGGGGCCGGCGTTCCATGAGCTGCCGTTGAGCGAGTTGTCCGCCGCCGACACCACGCTGGCCGACGGCTACGGGCATATGGCCGACCGCGCCATTCTTTATCACGCGATGCTTTCCGCCGCCGGCTTCAAGCCGGAGTTTGTGATGGCCTCCGATTTGCCGCCCATCGCGGACTTTGCCGGCGTCGTGAAAAAATTCCCCCTGCCGCTGTATTTCCAGGAGCCGCTGGTGCGGATTGTTTTGGATGGCGAGACCCTCTATTTGAATGACACCGATCAATACGCCCGCCTGGGCACCACGCCGCACGAAGGACGGCTGGGCCTCGCGCTGGCCGATCAAAACTGCGAAGTCATCGAGGCCGCCAAGGATTGCCGCAACCGGACGGAGACGGATTACACGCTGTCGATTGGCGATGACGGACGGACGCGAGTCGGGGTGGTCGAGAGATTTTACGGGAACGGTTTCAACAGCTTGAACCGTTATTTCTCCGAGCTGCCGCCGGAGGAAAGAAGGCGTTACTACCAGGAACTCGTCTCCGGCATGGCCCAGGGCGCCAAGGCGGTGGGCGATTTGTCCACGCGCTTTGACGTCTATCCCGGCGTGGAACAATACACGGTGGACATTGACAACTACGCCGTGCTGGATGGCAACCATCTTTACTTCGACCTGCCGTTCACGCCGGCGCTGTTCGCGGCCGGGTCGGACCATCGCGTGCTGCCGTTTTATGTCTCACAACGGAGTGAAAGCGTGACGCAGACGGAAATTTCCCTGCCCGCCGCCTTTTCGCGGGTGGTGATTGCGCCCCGGAGCGAAACTTTCGTGGCGCCCGATGGCGCCGGCGTTGTGCGCGTGACCTCGACCCATGCCGGGGGCAATTGCGTCATCACCCATCAGGTTGAAGTAGATCCCGCAATTATTCCGCCCAAGGATTATCCCGCCACCCTCCGTGTCGAGGCCGCGCTGGAACAAAAATCATCCAAGGTGTTCCTGCTGGAAAAGGAATCCGTGGACAACACCGCCCGCGCCGAAAAATAAGGCGACGCGGCAACGCAAGATTACCACGATA
>DATMLG010000261.1:0-3405 GCA_035570675.1 Verrucomicrobiia bacterium
CCGCGCCGATGGTCGCCGCCGTCAGCAGCAATCCCATCGCCTCTAGCGGCAGAATGTAATGCGTCATCAGTTGGGTGCCGATCTTGCGGACGGTTGGCTCCGGGTTCGCCGACCCCGGTAGAAGGATAATTTCACTGGTCATCACGGCCTTGACGAGCACGCCGAACACCAGCAACGCCACGGTGATGCCCGCCACCCAGGATTTCAACATCACCGGTTGCTGCGGCGCATCGCTGCGCGTCAGCAAGATGGCAAACACAATCAAGATGGCCACCGCGCCCACATAAATCAGCACCTGCGCCCAGCCCACGAACGGCGCGCCGAGCTCCAGATACAGCGCGGCCAGCCCGCCGAACGTCACCGCGACACACAGCGCGCAATGCACCAGATTGCGCAGGCTCATCGCCGCAATCGCACTTACCACCGTCAGGGCCGCCAGAATGGCAAAGGTGATGGTCATTGGTTTAATCGGCAAAACGATAGGTGCGCAACGTGGTTTTCTTGTCGCCGGCCAGTGCGCAGCCCAGCCAGACGTAGGGAATGGCGATCATCGCCGCGCAAAGCAGCCAGCGCACCGCCAGCACGGCCGGGAAATCCCAGACCGATGTGAAATGCCACACCGCGGCGACCACCAAGTTGAGCAGCGACATCGGCAGCATGAACTTCCAGGCGAAATTGAGCAGTTGATCCACGCGCAGGCGCGGTAGCGTTCCGCGCACCCAAATGAAAAGACAAACGATGAACATCAACTTCGCCATGAACCAGACATACGTGGGCATCCAACCCAGAAAGGGCAGCGGCGCGCTCCAGCCGCCAAGGAACAGCGTCACACCGAGGCCGCTTACCGCGAACATGCCCAGGTATTCCGCCAGGAAGAACAGCGCGTATTTGAAACCGGAATACTCGGTCAAATGGCCGGCGATGATTTCCGACTCTGCCTCCGGGAGGTCAAAGGGAGAACGATTGGATTCCGCCAGCGAGGCAATGAGAAAAATTATGAAACCCGCAAATCCCCAGGGCGTGAACACGTTCCAGTGCGGCAAAAAGCCGCCCACAAATCCGCCCTGTCGCGCGACAATGTCCACCAACGAAAGCGATCCGGTGATCATGATTACCGTGACCGACGAAATAATGAGCGGAATTTCGTAACTGATCATCTGGGCAATGGCGCGCATTGCGCCGAGCAGCGAATATTTGTTGCGGCTCGACCAGCCGGCCATGAAAACGGAAAGCTCGGTGGACGCGCCCACGGCAAAGAAAAACAGGATGCCCGCGTCCAGATTGATCGGCACCAGGTTGCGGCCGAACGGCAGCACGGCGTAGGCCAGAAATGTCGGAATCACCAGCGCGATCGGCGCGAGAAAATGCACCAGTTGATCCGCATTGCGCGGCACGATGTCCTCCTTCGTTATCATCTTGAGCCCGTCCGCGATCGGTTGAAGCAGTCCGTATGGTCCCACGCGATTCGGACCGAGCCGGTTTTGGATTCGTCCCAGGCCCTTGCGCTCGAGCCAGGTGGTGATCGCGAACAGCAACGGAAATGTCAGCAGGATGGGAATAATGGATAACAGCACGGACGCCAAGGTCCGCGCGGCCTCGGGGAGTGCCGCGAGAAAATCCGCTTTCGGGTCCGGCTGGTCACCGAGGACCTTCCAGATCATCTGAAAAAAGCCTTTGAGCAGGGCAACAATCATGACGCAGCTGGCGGTTGAGTTGGCGGTGTCGCCGGCGGCGCAGGTTTCGGAGCGGCCGCGGCGGCCTTGGCCTTCGCTTCGGCGTCCGCCTTCGCTTTGGCTTCAATCTTGGCTTTTTCCGCGGCGAGGCGCGCATCCACCTCGGCGGCCTCCGTGGGATGAATTTTGCGGTAGTAATCGTTCGACTTGGCGAGTGTATGCTTGTCCTGCAGCAGCCCGCCAAACCGGTCGGGATTGCTCAATTCAAAGTTCGTGTCCATCTTGATGGCCTCGAACGGACAGACCTCCACGCAAATCTGGCAGCTCATGCAGACCGACACGTCAATGTCGAACACCTTCGGCTGAAACTGCGGCTTGCCGACGTAATCTGGCTTTTTCGCCGCGTCCTTGATGATGTAAATGCACTGCGGCGGGCATTCCTTCTCGCAGATCTGGCACGCCACGCAGCGCAGGCCCGCCATCGGATCGTCGCCGTCAAAAACGAGAAACGGAAAATTGCGCGCATTTTCCTTCGCGGGAACTTTTTCCTCGGGAAACTGCACGGTCGTCATCCGCTCGGGATCATGATAACTCCCGAGAAAATTCCGGCCCGTCTCCAACATGCCTTTGATGATGCCTTCGCCTAGCATGAAATTTGTCTTTCGATTCTGCTCATCTATCGACCTCCCCGAGCACAATGTCCACGCTGCCGAGGATGACAACCACATCCGCCACCGGCCGGCCCAGACACATGTCCTCCAGCACCGTCAGGTTGATGAGGCTTGGCGGGCGCACGCGATAACGATACGGATTCGGCGAGCCGTCGCTGATGAGATAAAACCCCAGCTCGCCCTTCGGCCCCTCAATGCGCCCGTACGCCTCGCCCGCCTTCGGCCGAAATCCGCGCAGCTTGGCCTTGGGATCAATGATCGGCCCTGCCGGGATGTCGCGCAGCGCCTGGTTCAAAATCTTCACGGACTCGCGCATCTCCAGCACGCGGATCATGTAACGGTCATAAACATCGCCATGATCGCCCAGCGGCACGCGAAAATTGAACCGTTCATAAATCCCGTATTTGTCCACCTTGCGAATGTCGTAATTGACGCCGCTCGCGCGCAGCATGGGGCCGGTGATGCTGGCATTGACCGCCAGGTCCGCCGTCAGCGCGCCGATGCTCTGCGTGCGCGCGACAAGGATTTCATTTTCCGTCAGCAATTTTTCAAACTCGTCGAGGAAGGGGGAGTAGCCGTCCACGGCGCGCTTCGCCTGTTCAATCCAGCCCGACGGCAACTCCACGCGGCAGCCGCCGAAGCGCATGTAATTGCACATCATCCGCGAGCCGCTCAGCGACTCGAACAAATCCAGGATCATTTCGCGCTCGCGAAACGCATACATCAGCGGCGTGCCCAGCGCGCCCATGTCCTGCATGAGAAAACCGATGAGGCAGGTGTGGTTCAGCAGCCGTGTGAGTTCCGCCGTGATGATGCGGATATATTCGGCGCGTTCCGGCGGCTGCAGGCCCGCGAGCTTTTCCACGCTCAACGCATAGGCCCAGTTGTTCGTCATCGAACACAAATAATCCAGCCGGTCGGTGTAGGGCATCGAGCCCAGGTAGGTCGTGTTCTCGGCAATCTTTTCATGATTGCGGTGCAGATAGCCGAACACCGGTTTTAGTTTCACCACGCGCTCGCCGTCGAGCACCACGTCCATGCGGAACACGCCGTGGGTCGAG
>DATMLG010000262.1:0-8081 GCA_035570675.1 Verrucomicrobiia bacterium
ATGGTTGGGAGTTGATGGTTGATTGTCGGAAAGGGGAAATGTCAGGGACGGCAACATGCCATCCCTCCCGGCGAGAAAGCGCGGTCATCGCAGCGCGATTGACCCTACCAGGTTACTTTTCGGAGTCCTGGAGGGAGATGAGTTCGGCCTGGGTGCTGCGGAAGGTGACTTCGAGTTCCTGGGCGAGGCGGGTGATGCTGTCTTCGTTGCCGGAGTGGGCCATTTCCTCGAGTTTCTGGCAAAGCTGGGCGATGCGGTTGGCGCCGAGGTTGAGGCTCATGCTTTTGAGGGCGTGGGCATGGAAGGCCATCTTTTGGGGGTCGCCGAGGAACTGGTTGATCTGGGCGATGCGGCCGGGGGCTTGTTCGAGGAAGAGGCCGATGAGTTCCTTGAGCATGGTGGCGCCGCCGACGGGCGGCATGGCGCGGAGTTCGGAGATGAGGGTCTGGTCGAGCAGGGTCTTGGTGATGCCCTGCTTGGTGAAGAAGGAGGTATCGGCCTTTTTCACAATCTTGCCGGCCCAGCGTTCGAGGGCGGCCTGGAGTTCGCCGACGCGGACGGGCTTTGAGATGTAGTCATCCATGCCGGCCTCGAGGCATTTTTCGCGGTCGCCGAGGAAGGCGTTGCCGGTCATGGCGATGATGCGGGGGCGCTTGGTCTCGGACCAGCGCTGGCGAATCTGGCGCGCGGCTTCGAGGCCGTCCATCTCGGGCATCTGGACGTCGAGGAAGATGATGTCGTAGGCCTTTTGTTCGAGGAGCTTGAGGACTTCGAGGCCGTTGCTGGCGACATCGGCGCGGTAGCCGAGTTTTTGGAGGACGCTGAGGCCGACTTTTTTGTTGATCTCGTTGTCGTCGGCAAGGAGGACGCGCATGGGGAAACGGGTGGCGAGATTGGCGTCGAGGGCCGGGGAGACGGGGGCCTTTTTTTCGCGCTGAAGCTGGATGCTCATGGCGCGGCAGAGGGCGTCGAGGAGTTGCGCGGGGCGGACGGGTTTGTGGACGAAAACGGAGAGGCCGACTTTCGCGGGGCGGATGTCATCGCCGCGCAGCCGGACGGAGGTCAGGAGGATGAGGGCGGGGAAGTCGCCGTTGGGCTGGGCGCGGATGTCCTCGGCGAGGGCGAGGCCGTCGCGGTCGGGCAATTGGAGGTCGATGATGATGGCGTCGAAGGGAGCGCGGCTGGAGAGGAGGTCGAGGGCCTCCTTGCAGGTGGTGACGGAGTCAAAGTTAAGGCCCCATTGCTTGAAGCGATGGCTCATGAGCTGGCGGTTGGTGAGGTTGTCCTCGATGATGAGGACGCTCTTGCCGGCGAGCTGGGGCTGGAGCTGCTGCCAGTTGGGCGGGGTGGTGGAGACGGAGGACTTGGCCTGGATGGTGAAATGGAAGGTGGCACCCTTGCCGGAGTCGCTTTCGACCCAGATTTTGCCGCCCATCAATTCGGCGAGGCGCTTGGAGATGGCGAGGCCGAGGCCGCTGCCGCCGTAGTGGCGGGTGGTGGAGGCGTCCACCTGCTGGAAGGACTTGAAGAGGCGGTGCTGCTTGTCGAGCGGAATGCCGATGCCGGTGTCGCGCACGGAAAAGTGGAGGAGCCATTGCTCGGGATGACGGATGAAGTCAGTGTCCTTCTCGCGGCCGGGCTCGGGGCTGCGCTTGCCGCGGGCGGCGGTCTTGACCTCGACGACGACTTCGCCGGTCTGGGTGAACTTGACGGCGTTGCCGAGGAGGTTGACGAGAATCTGGCGGAGGCGGGTGACATCGCTGACGAGAATCTTGGGGATGGCGTCATCGACGATGCAGGCGAGGTCGAGGTGTTTTTCGGCGGCCTTGGGCGCGAGGAGTTCAAGGGCTTCCTCGATGCAGGCGTGGAGTTCGAAGGGATGATTTTCGAGCTCGAGCTTGCCGGACTCGATCTTGGAGAAGTCGAGGATGTCGTTGATGATGGTGAGCATGGCGTCGGCGCTGCTGCGCGTGGCCTCGACGTATTCGCGCTGCTCGTCGGTGAGGTCGGTTTCGAGGAGGAGGCCGGTCATGCCGATGACGCCGTTCATGGGCGTGCGGATTTCGTGGCTCATGTTGGCGAGGAACTCGGACTTGGCGAGCGTGGCGTCCTCGAGTTTCTGGTTGAGCGAGATGAGCGAGGAGTTGCTCTCGACGAGCTGCTGCTGGCTTTCACGAAGGGCGCGGTAGGCCTCGTCGCGCTGGAGCTGGTTGAGATGGGCGCGGGAATGATAACGGAGACGGGCGATGAGCTCGATTTTGTCGGGGATCTTGACGAGGTAATCGTTGGCGCCGGCGGCGAAGGCCTGGCCCTTGACCTGGGGCGTCTCGTTGGTGGAAAGGACGATGATGGGCGTCTCGCGGGTGGCGGGGTTGGCGCGGAAATGACTGACAAGCGTGAGGCCGTCAATGCCGGGCATGACGAGGTCCTGGAGAATGACGGTGGGTTTGATCTGGTTGGCGACGACGATGGCTTCGTGGGCGTCGGCGCAATAATGAAAGTCAATGTCCGGCTGGCTGGCGAGCGCGCGGCGGATGGCTTCGCAGACCATGGCCTGGTCGTCCACGAGCAGCACCATGACGTGATAGTCGTGCTCGGGGAATGGCGGCTTATCATCGCCCGAAGAGGAGGCGGGGGTGGATTTATGTGGGTCAGACATGGTTCAGGAATTGGTGAGGGTGCGGGGTGTGGCAAGGGCCATGAGGCGCGGTCCGATGAGGTCAAGCGGGAGAATGTCGGAGGCGGCCTTCATTTCGGCGGCGGCCTTGGGCATGCCGTAAACGGCGCTCGTGGCGCGGTCCTGGACGATGGTGTGATGCCCGGCGTTGTGGAGCGCCTTCAAACCGCCGGCGCCATCGCTGCCCATGCCGGTCAACAGAACGCCGATGACATCACCGCGCCAGGTGCTTTCGACGCTTTTGAAGAAGACGTCAATCGAAGGGCGGTAGGTCGAGTCCATGGGCTGGCTGGTGTAGCCGAGACGGCCGGGGTTGATGAAGACGAGATGATTCTCGAGACCGGCGAGCAGAACGGTGCCGGCCTGGGGGCGGTCGCCCTCCTGCGCAAGCCGGACGTTTAGGCGGGTTTTTCCGCCCAGCCAGACGGCCAGGCTTTCGGCGAAGCGGGCGTCCACATGTTGCACGACGACGATCGGGGCGGGAAAATCCGCGGGCAATTCGGACAACACGCGCGCCAGCGCGGCGGGTCCGCCGGCGGAGGCGCCAATGGCGATCAGCAACCGGCGCGGCACGGGCGAAGGCAGCACGGGCAGGCGCGGTTTGAGGGGCGCCCTGCCTGCGGGGCCCGGGCTGATGAGCCGGTGGATGGTTTGAATCTTGCCGAGCAAGGCATCCGTGCCGGCGAACTTGCCCGAGCGTTCGAGGATGGGCGTGTCCACCGCATCCAAAGCGCCGGCGCCCATTGCCTCGAAGACCTTGGAAGTATTGTGGTCCACGCTGGCCGTGACCACCACGATGGCGCAAGGAGTGTTGGCCATGATTTGACGCGTGGCTTCGACGCCGTCCATTTCCGGCATGATGAGGTCCATCAGCACGAGGTCCGGGGTGTCCTGGGCGCAACGCCGGACCGCTTCTGCGCCGTCGCGCGCGACCCAGGCCAGCTCATGCCCGCAGGCATTGTGCAACGCCCGCCGCATCGCCTCCACGGCCACCGCCATGTCGTTGACAATCGCAATTCTCATCGGTCGGCCTCGCCAATCAAATCCACCACCGCCTGCACCAACGTTTCATCATGGAAACCGCCCTTGGTCAAATAATAATCCGCACCGGCCTCCAGGCCGCGCAGCCGGTCTTCTTCGCGGTCCTTGTAGGAAACAATCACGACGGGCAGCGATGCGAAGCGCGGGTCGCGCTTGATGAGGGTGGCAAGTTCGATGCCGTCCACGCGCGGCATGTCGACGTCCGTGATGACCAGGTCGTAATTTCCCGATTGCACGGCGTTCCAGCCGTCCATGCCGTCCACGGCGACCTCGGCGGCGTAGCCGCGGGCGGCGAGGAGTTTGCGCTGCAATTCGCGCACGGTGAGGGAGTCATCCACGACGAGGACGCGCTTGCCCGGCTTGGCGGGCAACTGGCCGGCGTTCGAATGCACCTTGTTCAAGCGCCCGCTGGAGACGAGTTTTTCAATCGAGACGAGCATGTCCTCGACATCCACGATGAGGACGGGCGAACCATCCTCCATGAGCGAGCCGGCGCTGATATCGCGAACCTTGCCGAGGCGCGAGTCAAGGGTTTGCACGACGAGCTCGCGTTCGCCGAGAAAGCGGTCCACGACCATGCCGTAGCGCGCCATGCGGTCGCCCATGATGACCACGGGGAGTTCTCCGCCGAGGTCACGAGGTTCGCCACAATCGAGCACCTGATGGGCCGAGAGCAGGCCGACCTGCCGGCCGTCGAGAGAAAAATGATGGCGGCCCTCCAGAACCTCGACTTTTTCCCGGGGCAACTTCATGGTGCGGCTGATTTGCGAGAGCGGGATGGCGTAGGGTTCGTCGCCCACCTCCACGAGCAATGTGCGCAAAACGGAAAGCGTCAGCGGGAGCTGGAGCTGGAAGCGCATCCCCTTGCCGGGCTGATTGGCGATGCGGACGCTGCCGCGCACGCTCTTGACCATGTTCTGGACGACGTCCAAACCAACGCCACGGCCGGAAATCTCGGTGACCGTATCGCGCATGGTAAAGCCGGGCAACAGGAGAAATTCCAGCAGCTCCGTCTCGCTCATTTTCTCAACGACGTTGCGGTTGATCAATTTCTTCTGGACGATGGTTTCGCGCAGGCGCTCCGGTTCGATGCCCGGGCCGTCGTCCGTCACTACAATCATCAACATGCCCGCGCTATGGCGCGCCTCGACGCGGATGGTGCATTCCGTGTTTTTGCCGGCGCGCTCGCGATCAGCGGCGGGCTCACAACCGTGGTCCACCGCGTTGCGGAGCAGATGAGTCAGGGGTGTTTCAAGTTTTTCGAGAATGTCACGATCCACCTGGGTGTGTTCACCGGCGATTTCGAGACGGACCTGCTTGCCCAGGGAGCGGGCAAGGTCGCGCACCATGCGTGGCAGCCGGCGGACGCCGTCCTCGAAGGGGCGCATGCGGCATTGAAGTACCTCGAGATAAAGGCGGTTGGAAAGATTTGAGGAGCGGCGGTCGTAGACGTCCAGGTCCGCCATGCGTTCGGAAAGGAATTCGCGGCATTCCATCAGCTTCTCGATGGCGCTTTTCATCTGGTCATCGGCGCGTTCGGAGACCTGGGAGGACTGAAGCGAATCACGCAGACCGTGCAGCGACTCCATCACTTCCGACTGCATCCGTTTGAGGCGGAGCATCGAATCGGCGAACGGATGCAGCCAGCGGGATTCCACCAGCGACTCGCCGGCGAGACCCAGGAGACGGTTGAGATTTTCCGCGGTCAGGCGCAGCATGCGCTCCGAGCCTTCCTTCTTGCGGGCGGGCAGCAGGGGAGGCTCGGGCTTGACCGGCTTTGAGGCAGCCTCGGTGAGCGCGGTTGTTGGCGCGGAAGCGGCGGAAACTTCGCCGGCAACGGCGGGTTCCGGCGCGCGGACTTCCGCACGGGTGATTTTATTGAGCGAGGCCAGGAAGCCCTGGATGCGCGCGGCATTTTCCGCCTCCCACTGGGCCATTTCCGCGCCGGACCGGCGGGAGATGTGCAGCAGCAGGTCCACGCCCTGGAAGAGAACGTCAATTTCATCCTGGCGCAGTTTGATCCGGCCCAGTTGGGCGGCGACAAAACAATCTTCCATGGCGTGGGCAACGACGACGGCTGCGTCCTGGTTGACGATGCGTGCCGCGCCCTTGAACGAATGGGCCGCGCGCATCAAAACTTCGAGCTGCGGTCTGGCATCCGGTTCGCGCTCGAGTTGAAGCAGGCCGCCGATGAGGACGGCGATCTGGCTGTCCGCCTCGACCTGGAAGAGTTCCAGCATCGAAAGATTGCTCAGATCGTCCGGGTCGGGTGTTTTCAAGACAGGCTCCGGTTGATGGTTGAGAATAACGATTCTTCGTCCAGACAGCCGACCTTCAGGCCTTTCCATTCAAGGATGGCCTGGGTCAGGCTGGGGTCGGCCCGGGCGACGTTGGCGGGGACCTCCTGCATGTCCTGGGGATGAAACCGATGGACGCCATGAACTTCGTTCACGGGAAAAGTCACGAGGCCGCCCTGCCATTCCGCGACCACGAGACGTTTGCAGGGTTCGAGGGATTCGAAGCCGAGGTCAATGCCCAAAAGTTTTCCCAGTGAAACACAGACGAGCAATTCACCGCGCACATTGGTCACGCCCAGCACTATCCCCTGGTGGCGGTGGGGCAGGGAATGAACCTTGCGCCGCTCCGTCACTTCCTGAAAGACGCGGGTGGACAACGCCAGCCATTCCGCGCCAATCCGAAAAATGACGGCGGACATCCGTCCGGGCGCGGCCCGTTTCCGTTCCCGGGAAAAATATTCGGTCCAGTAGCGCTGATAATCCGCCGGCGCCTGGCGGTCCAGGAGGCGCGCGCCCGCGGCGGAATAGACGGGGCAATTGCGGCAATGAACCGCCGCCGGAAGTTCCTTGCAACTGCCGTCGCCATATACGCCGATGCGGTTCCAGCAGTCAAAATCCGCGCCGGGCACGGCCAGCGAAACCGAAGACGCCGGCGCGGGCAGGCCGTTGGCCGCTGCAGGATCCGGTTGCAGTTCGGGAGGGTTCACGATTCGGGGTTTTTGCCGGCGGACCTGCGCTCGGCGCGTTCGCGGAGGATGCGAGCATGTTCGGTCCGGCCGTTGCGTTCCGAGAGCGATGCCCATTGACGCAGGGTTTCGCAATGGCCGGGCTCAAGGTAAAGGGCCTTGCGGTAAAACTCGCCGGCCTGCGAGTCCGCACCGGCGGCATCGCGAACCAGTCCCAACACATAAAACGCCTCGGCGGAAACACCAAATTCACGAATGTGGATTTCGCAAAGTTCAGCGGCCTCGGCGAACCGCCCTTCGTCCGCCAGCAGGCGGGCATGCGACAGGGCGGCGGGCAACCCCGCACCGGCCGAAGGAAAACGTTTCATGTCGGTACTGGTTGACACCGGAGTTTGGGGCAGGCTCCGCGCGGGACCGGGAGCCTTGGCGGTGATTGATTTCCGGCAGGCGAATCCAAGGGGAAAATTTACGGGTTTGAAACTGTTTTCCAGGGCCAAAGGGAGTTCCGCGGAGCCGGTGAACAGAACGCCATTCGACGTCAACAGGTTCTGAAGTTTTGCGAGCGTTTTGTTTTGGGTCGGGCGGTCGAAATAGATCAGCAGGTTGCGGCAAAAAACGAAATCGTACACCCCTGTTTCCGCCAGGCAGTTCTCATGCAGAAAATTGCCGCGCCAAAACCGCACCTGGTTTCTCACGGCCGGATTCAGGGCATAACCGGCGGTCACGGGCCGGAAGTGCCGCGTGCGAAAATCGAGATCCGGGCCGCGGAAGGAATTGCGACCATAGACGGCGCGTTGCGCGAAGGCCAGCGCGCGCGCGCTGATGTCCACGGCGCTTATTTCGAAACGCGCGGCGGGAAAACCGGCGTCCAGCAGGGCCATGGCCATGGAATAAGGTTCTTCGCCGGAGGAACAGGGAACGCTGAGCAGCCGCAAGCGGCCTTCCGGATGGGCAGGCAGCCATTCCTCAATCACCAGCCGGACGAGGGCCGCGAAAGGTTGTTTCTCGCGGAAGAACCAGGTTTCGGTCACGACCATGGTTTCGATGAGCGTGTTCCATTCCGCCGGTGATCTCCGAAGCAGGTTTAAATAGTCCTCGTGGTTGACCAGGCCCAACCGCCGCATGCGGGAGCGGACGGTGTGTTCGACGACGGAGGAGCCGATGGTGGCGGCATGAAGCCCGATGGAATGACGGAGCAAATTCTCGATGTCGTTCATGAGCTTTGCTCCAGAGTTTCGCAGAACAAAAGATCGCGCGCGCGTTCGGGCAGGAGGCGCTGTTCATGGACCCATTGGATGACGCCGCGGTTGTCCATCAAGACCGGCCCGAGATAAGGCGCGCCGCCGAGTTTATGGCCGGGTTCCTGAAACAGACGCTGGT
>DATMLG010000263.1:0-8662 GCA_035570675.1 Verrucomicrobiia bacterium
AAATCTTCTTCCGGTCCAGATCCGGATAGTTACCGATGTAATAACCGTAAAAGTGAACGTGATCAACCTCGGGATATTTTTCAAACTCCCGGTCTCCCACGAGTTTTCGCGCATACGGCTGTCGCAACTGGTTGCCGCCGCCCGCGGTGCCGCGGCGGAATTCCACCCCGGCCTGCCGCATCGCCTCCTCGGCCTTGCGTGCCAGTTCCGCGTCGGGATTCTTCAACACGAGGGTGAACGCATAGTTGCAACTGCCCTCGGTCTCAAAGTCCGTCCGGTACTTCGTCGAATCCAGGTTGTCCAGGAACAGCTTCAAATTCTCCTGCCGCAAAAGGTTGTTTGCGTCCAGCCGCTTCAACTGGTTGCGCCCCAGCACGGCGTTCAGCTCGGTGCTGCGCACATTATAGGCGGGAAACGCGAAAATAAATTCCGGGTTCAAATCCGGATGGCGCGCCCGGTAGCCATCCTTGACCTCGGCCGAGGTGGACTCGCGCACCATCCCGTGGGACCGCATCATGCGCGCGGTTTCATAAATCGTCGCGTCGTTGGTGCAAATCATGCCCCCCTCGATCGTGCTCATGTGGTGGGCATAGTAGAAGGGGAAATTTGAAATGTATCCGAACGTGCCCAGCTTCCGGCCCTTGAAGGTCGCGCCATGGGATTCGCAAACATCCTCAATCAAGGGGATGCCGCGCGTCTTCAACTCGTCGAGCAACCGCTGCGTCAGCCCGTTGTAGCCCAGCACGTGTGTCAGGAACACCGCCTTGGTGCGCGGCGAAATTTTCGCCAGCACTTGTTCGTTGTCCATGCCCAGCGTCCGGGGATTGATGTCCACGAACACCGGCTTGAAACCATTTTGCAGCACGGACGCAATATCCGACACCCAGGTCAGGGTCGGCACGATAACCTCGCCCACGCCTGCGGTTTCCTTGAGCGCGGCCATCGTCACCAGATTGGCCGAGGCGCCGGAGTTGAGAAACACGCTGTATTTGACGCCGAGCCAGCGCGACCATTCCTCCTCGAACGCACGGACATTTTTCGACTGCGTCAAAATCGGATCGTCCTGCCGGAGAAACTCTATAAGCGCGTCCAGATCGGCCCGCGAGATGTTGTTGCTCATCAGCGGCCAGTCCAGCCGGGTCACGGAACTTGCGACGGTGGCGCTCATGTTTCCAGGGTTCAGCTTAACGGTCCGTCCACCACCATGTAGGAGGTGCGGGAACTGGGCCCGAAGCGGCGGATGGCGACCCGGTTCAACCCCAGGACTTCCTTAACGGCTGCCGTTTCACCGGGGCACGCTTCGTCGTTGAGTTCGTCAAAGCCAATCACGCTGCCCTGGGTCAGGTGGTCGCGAATGGCCAGCAAGACGTCGCGCGTGGGCTGGTAAATGTCCATGTCGAAATACGCCATCGAGATGATGGTGTGCGGATTGCGCTTGAGATACTCGGGCACGGTGACCGACGCGTCGCCCTGCACGATTTCGTGCTTCTTGATGTGCGACATCGGATTCTCCCCCTCCTGAAACTGAAGCACCTTGGCCAGATATTCCGCGTAGTCCGGCGCGGTGGAATACATGCCCTGGTTCAAATCGCCGTCCTGCCCTGAAACGCTCGGGAAACCCTGGAACGTGTCGAAGCCGACGATTTTTCGCAAACGATTGAAGGGTTCGTGAATCCCGCGCAGAGAAGTGAGCAGCGAGAGGTTCTGGCCCCAGCGGCAGCCGAATTCCGCGACGATTCCCTGGACGGGCAGGATCTGCCGGTACATGTGGTCCATGAACAGAATGCGGCCCAGCGTTTGCGGCACCAGGAACATTCCCAAGTTCAGGAAGAATTCGCTGTCGGGAACGGGCCAGTTGCGGAAGTGCTCAAGAAATTGCTGGCGCCGGTCTTTTTGACCGGCATCACCCCAGGTGATGATGGACGGCGGCTTCTGGGGCTGGCTCACGGGTTCCTTGCGGCGGATGGGTGCTTTCATGTTGGATCGCTGGTGAGTCGGGCATTCGCAGGTTGGGCCGCACTGACGCTGCCCCCGCGGGAAGCCGGGCGCGCAATCGTCCGGCACATTTCGGCAATGGCCTGGGCATCGAATCCCAGCCGCTTGCGCATTTCGGGGACGGTCGGATTTCCCAGCAAGAGAGCCTGCGGCGGACCGAGGCGCACAATGCGCGGCCCGCTGACGCGCGCCGCGCGCCAGGTGCTGATGGCCGCCGCCAGACCGCCGACCGGCATGTGTTCCTCAACGACAATGATGGTCTGTACCTTTTTGGCGAGGGAATCCAAGGCGACGATGTCCAAGGGCTGCACCGTGTGAAATTGCATGACGGTGGGAGCGATGCCATCGGGCTTGAGCAGTTCCAGGGCATCAAGGACAACAGATGTGATCTGGCCGGTGCTGACCACGGCAAAGTCTGCGCCGTTGCCTTCACGCAACAGCCGGGCGCGGCCAAGCACCACGGCATCGTCGGCTTGATAGGCCGGCTCGCCGTATTTGCCGACGCGGAGATAGGAAGGACCGCTGAGCTTGAGTAATTGCGGCAGGAGTTGGGCGACTTCGTTCGGATCACCCGGCGCCACCACGGTCATGCCCGGTATCAAGGACATCAGACCAAGATCTTCGCCTGCATGATGTGTCACGCCGCTGCTGGCATAGGTATAACCGCCGCCCGCGCCGATGATGACCACGGGAAGCCCGGCATAACCGACGCTGATGCGGATTTGTTCGAAGGGCCGGCCCGTGGCGAACGAGGCGATGGAATAAATGATGGGCCGCCAGCCTTCCAGCGCCAGACCGGCGGCGGCATTGACCAACTGGGCCTCCGCCACGCCAACGTTCACATAACGCGGACCGAACTTGGCCTGGTAGGCGTCAAAAGTTCCAAATCCCAGATCGCCCGTGAGGAAGATGACGCGGGGGTCTTTTTCGGCGGCTTGAAAAAGCGCCTCGGCAAAGGCTTTACGCATGTGAGAGTTCCTTTTGCAGGGGGGCTTCGCCAAGCTCGGCCAGCGCGCGATTCTTTTCCTCTTCCGACGGCGTGCGATAATGCCAAAGCACCTGGTCTTCCATAAACTTGATGCCGCTGCCTCCGACGGTTTTTGCAATGATGGCCGTGGGTCGGTCCTTCTCAAACGGAACGTCGGCGAGCGCGGCCACGATCTCGGTCATGTTGTTGCCATTGATGGTGCGGGCCGCCCAGCCGAACGCGCGAAATTTTTCCTCCAACGAAGTATGGCCCATCAACACATCACTGCGACCAACGGCCTGCAAGCCGTTGTTGTCCACAATCGCCAGGAGATTCCCGAGTTTTTGAGCGGCGGCAAACATGGCCGATTCCCAGACGCTGCCTTCGTTGCATTCGCCGTCGCTCATCAGCACAACCGCGCGGGCGGGATTATTATCCAGTCGCAGTCCGTACAACGCGCCGGTGGCGAGGCCGAGTCCGTGACCGAGGCTGCCGGCGCTGTTTTCCAGGATGGGCAGCGCATGCCGGCACGAATGATTGGGCAGCGGCGAATCGGTCTTGCCGTACGACGACAGCGTCTGCTTGGGCATGAAACCGGCATCGGCGAGCGCCGCATACAAGGCCGTGCAGGCGTGTCCCTTGCTGAAGTAAAAGCGGTCGCGGTCGGGGGCTTTGGGTTTGTCGGGTGAGACGTTCAACCAGCCGTTGTAGAGGGCCACCAGCAAATCGGTGCAACTCAAGGCGGAACTCAAATGCCCCTCGCGGCCATCAAACGCCATTTGAACACAGGAGGCGCGGACTTTTCGGGCCTTTTGTTCAAGTTGGGCAATGCTGGCCGGGGACCGCTTCGTTGAAACGGCGCCGTTATGGGAAATCTGGTCGTTATGTCCGCTCAAGCCTGAAACCATAGCTCAAACCGGCGGACAAGGTCAAGCCGGGGGTTTCGGGGGGAGTGTCCTAATTTGCATCGGGATGTTTCGGGTTTTTAGCCAGCCAACTTAAAACCGTGGTGATTATGACGAGGACTGCGATGCAAATCGTGGCCCCTATTTTTGAAAGCCCAAGGGTGTTCCGTAAGAATACGATGGCGAATATGGTAACAAAAAAAACGATTTGAATAATGCGTTGTTTTTGATTCATTTTTTCTCTTTCACATCCTTGGGGATTTGAACACGGACTGCGGCAGTGTCCTAATTCGATTTTCTGAACAAGCCTTGCAAAATCCAGACGATGGCAAGTCCGGCGATGAACGCCGCGTATATCCAGAGTATTCGACCGTGACCTTCGTGAGCCAAGAAAACGGTGACCGGAAAGCTGATGGCGCAAACCCCGGCTTCGATGGCAAGTTTCTTGTTCATTTCTTTCACTTCAGATCTTTGACGATTCCAACCCCGATTACGGGCTTTCGGCCAGTTCGCGGAATGCTTCCACGGTCTGGTTCGCGCGCACGCGATCCTGTTCCGCATAATCCTCTTCGCGGTCGAAGAAGATGATCTGGCTGCCCGCATACTCGAACTCGAAGGGCACATGAATGAGCTTCGACAGCTTTTGCCGGACAGCGGTCTGGTGTTCGGGTGGCACAAAGAGAAGCAGGAAACCGCCTCCGCCCGCGCCCAGCAGCTTGCCGCCGAGGGCGCCGCTGGCGCGCGCCTGTTCGTAAACTTCATCCACCGCCGGGCTGGAAATCTTGCTGCTCATGCTGCGTTTGGCCTCCCAAGCTTCGTGCAGCAGGCGCCCGAACTCGCCGAGATCGCCGGTGCCCGACAGGATTTCGATACTCCGGTCCACCAGCACCTTGAGCCGCTTGAGCTGCTCCGCCCGGGCATCGAGCGCGTTCACGTAACTTGAGGCCACGTCCGACGCGGTGCGTTTGATGCCGGTGTAAAACAACATCAGATGCGAATTGAGTTCCCGCAGCCGTTCCTCGGCAATCGTCAACGGGCGGACGGAGACATCGCCGTTGGGATGGAAGCTGATATGGTTCACCCCGCCGTGCGCCGCACAGACCTGGTCCTGCGAGCCAACGGTTTCCTTCAAAATCTCCTGCTCGATATGAATGCTCTCGCGCGCGAGCCGTTCCTTGCCAACCATCTGGCCCTGCAAGGCATACAGCGCGTGCAACAGCCCGACCGTGAACGCGGAACTGGAGCCCATCCCGCTCCGGCCCGGGAGGTCGCCGTCATGATGAATCTCCAGGCCGCGTTCCATTTTCAGGTATTTCAAAGTCTCGCGCACGGACGGATGGGTGATTTCATCCGCGGTCCGGGCGTTCTCGATCTTGGAATAAACGACGCGCAGGCGGTGCTCGAAAAAGGGCGGCAAATAACGGCAGGTCAGGTAGCAATACTTGTCAATCGTCGCGGCAAGGACGCAGCCGCCGTGCTGGCGATACCAGCCGGGATAATCGGTTCCACCCCCGAAGAAAGAGATGCGGAATGGTGTTCGGCTGATGACCATCAGTTGCGCCTATGATGAATTTGAGTGACGATTCCGGCCAGACCGTAGGCCAATTTGGCCCGCGCGTCAATCTCATTACCCGCCTGGCGGGATGCAAAATGACATTGGGCTGGGCGGATTTTGGGTTGCGGCGCAAACGCGATGGGGTGAAAATCGGGTCGACACACTATCCGCATAATACCATGAACCTGAAACCGAGATTCATCTTAATGATGGTTGTCGCCGGGCTGTTTGCCAGCCAGGCGCTTGTCCGGGCGGCTCCTCCCGCCTATTGGGCCTGGGCGCAAACCCCGCCGATGGGCTGGAACAGTTGGGACGGTTTCGCCACGACCGTCACCGAGGCGCAAACCCGCGCGCAGGCCGATTTCATGGCGCAAACGCTGCATCAGCATGGCTGGCAGTATATCGTGGTGGATATCCAATGGTATGAGCCGAACGCGACCGGGTTCGATTACCACAAGGGCGCGAAACTGGAGATGGACGAATGGGGGCGGCTGATGCCGGCCACCAATAAATTTCCTTCCGCGGTGAACGGACAGGGATTCAAGCCCCTGGCTGATTATGTTCACAGCCTCGGTTTGAAATTCGGCGTGCATCTGATGCGCGGCATCCCGCGCCAGGCGGTCAACGCCCGGACTCCAATAAAAGGCACGAGTTACATCGCCGCGGACATCGCCGACACCAACAATACCTGCCGCTGGAACAGCGACATGTATGGCGTGGACATGACCAAGCCGGGCGCGCAGGAATATTACAATTCCGTTTTCGACCAGTTCGCGGCGTGGAATCTGGATTTCGTGAAGGTGGACGATCTTTCCCGGCCGTATCATCAACCGGAAATCGAAGCCATCCGCAACGCGATTGACCGCACGGGCCGGGCGATTGTTTTCAGCACGTCACCGGGCGCGACGCCGTTGAACGCGGGCGAGCATGTCAGCGCGCATGCGAACATGTGGCGCATCAGCGATGATTTCTGGGACAACTGGAAACTGCTCTTTGAGCAGTTCGCCCGCGTGCGCGACTGGACGCCCTATCGCGGCGCCGGCCATTGGCCCGATGCCGACATGCTGCCGATTGGCGTTCTGCAAATGGGAAGGAACAAGACCCATTTTACGCACGACGAACAAATCACGCTGATGTCGCTCTGGAGCATGGCGCGTTCGCCGCTGATGATTGGCGCGGATTTGACGAAGCTGGATGACTTCACCCTTTCGCTGCTGACCAACGACGAAGTCATCGCCGTGGACCAAAACAGCATCGATAATCGCGAGTTGCTCGAGCGCGATGGGCTTTACGGATGGATCGCCGATGTGCCGGGTTCACCTGACAAATATCTTGCCGTGTTCAACACGCGTGCCAAGCCAGCCGGCGGCGCGCAATCCACTGACGCAACCAGTGTTTCGGTATCAGTGCCGGTGAAAATATCGGAGCTTGGCTTTACGGACGTCGCCAACTTCCGGGACCTCTGGACGCATCAGGACCTTGGGCCGGTCACCAACGAATTTGCGCCGGTCATTAACTATCACGGCGCGGGACTTTATCGCGTGTCGCCCGTGAAGTGACAGCCCCCAAACGTCATGGCAAGATCCAAAAATCGGTGCCGCATAAGACGCCTGGTTTTCCTGCAAATCTTTGCCTGTGCCGCACTGTGGGCTGTGCCCGCCGGGGCCGAATCAGGTAATACAAACAGCCTGCAACGCACGGTCACGGTCCGGGTCGTCGTGCCCTGGGGAAGCGGGACGGTATATCTGGCCGGAAATCTTCCCGAGCTTGGGCCGTGGAGCCCGCACAAGTTCGCGATGAACGGCCATGGAAGCAATCGTATCGCCGTGTTGCATCTGCCTGCGGACTCAAGTTTGGAATTTAAGTTCACGCTGGGTTCGTGGGAATCAGTGGAAACCACCAGCGCGGGCGATGACGTTCCGAACCGCACCTACACGGTACCGGCCACGGGCGAAGCCACCTATGTCGGCACAGTTGGCGCCTGGAAATCTACCAACGCAACAACGGCAAGGAAGTCCACGGCGACGGCGTCGGTGTCTGTGTTGACCACGAACTTCGCCATGCCCCAACTGGGGCGGACGCGCCGCATCTGGCTCTACCTTCCGCCTGATTACGCCACGTCCACGAACACCTATCCGGTGTTATATATGCACGACGGACAGAACGTCTTTGACGACGCCACGAGTTTTGCCGGCGAATGGGGTGTGGATGAAACGCTGGACCAGCTTCATGCCCAGGGTGATCCGGGGTGCATGGTGGTGGCCGTTGACAACGATGGGCAGCATCGCATGGAGGAGTATCAGCCGGACTTCAAGCAAAATGACGGCGGCGAGGGCGGAAAGTATGTGGACTTCCTGGTGCACACGCTCAAGCCGTATATTGACCAGCACTACCGCACGCGACCGGACCGTATCAACACCGGAATCGCCGGCTCAAGTTTGGGTGGAATCATCTCGCTGTATGCGGGGCTGAAATATCCCGACGTGTTCGGCCGGGTTTGCGTGTTCTCGGCTCCGCTGTACATGCAGCCAAAACTTTCCGAGCTGGCGCTGCAGGCCAAACCATTGAAACCCGCCACGCGTTTTTATTTTCTGTGCGGCCTGAAGGAAACCACACCGCCCGACCGGCTGGCAAAACTTCAGCAACAAATGGTGGAATCGCTGGCCGTTGCCGGCTTCAAGATTGACGATTTGCGAACCGTCGTCAGTCCCGATGGGCAGCACGCGGAATGGTTTTGGCGACGGGAGTTTCCGGCGGCGTACAAATGGCTGTTTACGCCAGTGCTGGTTGGACAGAGTCCCTAAGGCTCGCCAATCACGTCTCCCTTTTCAATCTCCGACAAATTCGGCCATATTCTCGCGAATGAAGCCTTCGGCCTGCGGCAGGGATTCGGGGGTGCCGATGTCCAGGAAAGGCGCGTCGGTGACCACGGTTTGCAGCCGGAACCCGCGGCCAATGAGCGCGGGAAAGACATCGCGTTCAAAACTCAGCGGTGATTGCGCGGGAAATTCCGCGAGGACCGAGCGCCGGAGCAGATAAATTCCGGTGTTGATGACGCCGCCGCCGGGCCGCTTTTCCTCGAAGCGCAACAGTTCGCCCGACGGGCCCATCGCCAGCGCGCCGTAACGCGAGGCGTCGGGGACGGTTCGCCCAAGAATGACGCCGGAGACGGCGGGATCGGCGAACGGCGCGGCGGCCAAATGGAGATTGGCGAACACGAGGGAATCGCCGTTGAGCACG
>DATMLG010000264.1:0-2082 GCA_035570675.1 Verrucomicrobiia bacterium
CAACATTTTTGCTGGCCATTATTCGTTTTTTGCTTGACAATCCCACGCGCTGTCTTATTGTAGGACAAACTTATTCAGGTGGGGTTGTGGCTGAGAAAATCAATCGAAACGTAGCCGTCGCGGAATTTCGCCCTGTCCGCAGGGAAACCATAATGGAAATGGTCGCCGGCCGCATCGAGGCGCTCGTCCGCAGCGGTGAACTCCGCAGCGGCAGCCGCCTGCCCCCTGAACCCAAACTCGCCGCTATGCTGCACGTCAGTCGAGGCTCCCTTCGCGAAGCTCTAAAGGGGCTGGTGTTCCTCGGACTCGTAAAGGCCCGCCCGGGAGACGGCACCTATATCCAGCCATCGCTCAGCGGAGTCATTAGCCGGCACTTCAAGTGGATGCTGCTCCTCCAGGAGCTCAAGTACCTCGAGCTTCTGGAATTGCGGCAAATCCTGGAACCGGCAGCCGCGGCTCTGGCAGCACGTCGTGCCACCAAGGATGACATTGAGAAAATGCAAGAAGCTCTCGCCGGCATGCGCTCGGGGTTTCATAACCCGGAACGGTTCATGGTCAATGAGATCGCCTTCCACGAGTGCATCCTTCAAGCCGCCAAGAATGTGGCGATTTTGACGACCATGCGCATGATGTACGACGCAATGGCGGAAGGCCGCCGCCGCGTGCTCCCACTTGTGGATGATCTCAAGCGCAACTTCGATCGCCACGAACGCATTTTCAACCTCATCCAGAAACGCGATGCCCAGGGCGCCCGATTGGAAGTGCTCGAAGATTTGCGCTACGCCGAGGCCCTCCTGCGTCGAGATCTAGAATCGCAGGACAGGCTTCGCCAGGAACTCGAACACACCCCGAAGAAATCGAAACAGGCCCGTGTCAGACGCCGCCGCAAGCCGCGGCGTTAGCAGCAAATTCAGGTTTGGCTTTGCTCCGAAGGGGGATCATACCGATGAATCATTTTCGTGCAGTGCGTTATCTGTTTCCAGCAATCGTATGCCTTTGCACTCTCTTGCTCTGGCACTCTCCCGCGTACGCGCAATATGACACCGGCAGCATCGTGGGCACCGTCCACGATGCCACCGGCGCCGTCGTTTCCGGCGCATCCGTAAAAATCACCAATTCCAAAACCGGGCGCCTTTACGAATTGACCTCGACCGACCAGGGTTCGTTCGAACTAAACGGCCTCCCGGCCAGCGTTTATACCGTTGAGGCGAGCAAGGCCGGCTTCAAGACCGAGCGCGTGGAGGACATTCTTCTCTACGCCACTGATAGCCGCGAAGTAAACGTGAAACTCGCCGTTGGCGCCACATCCGAACAAGTCACCGTGATGGCCGACACGTTTACCGTCAACACTCAGTCTAGTGAATTGGGCGCGTCGATCGACTCCCGGTCCGTCTCGAATCTCCCCCTCAACGGGCGCGACTTCACTTCCCTGATCGCCCTCGTCCCTGGCGCCGTAACCACTGGCGCCTTCGGCCAGAACAGCCTCGGCGGCTATGAAACCACCTTCGCCGGCGTCAACATACTTCTCGACGGCGCTGACGCCACGCGCATCGACGTCAACGCCGTCAGCACGCAACTCGGCCGCCAGGAATCCCGCATCAGCCGCGCCAGCATCGACAGTATTCAGGAATTCAAGGTGCTCTCTTCCACTTATTCGGCCGAATACGGCCGCTCTTCCGGAGACATCGTAAACGTCATCACCAAATCCGGCGGTAACGTCATCCACGGTTCACTGTTCGATTACTTCCGCAATGACGCGATGGACACCAAGAACTACTTCGCGACGCTACCCACCCCGCTGCGCCTCAACCAGTTCGGCGGCAATATCAGCGGCCCGATTGTGAAAGACAAATTCTTCTACTTTGTCAACTACGAAGGCGTCCGCCAGATCGTTACCACGCCGATTACCGACGTTCCGGTGATGACCCAGGCGGAGCGCGCGAATCTTTCCGCCGCAATGGTGCCGGTAATGGCCACGGTTCCCTTCCCAACCGTTGCTGGCCCGGTAATCTTCAAAGGACAAGGCCCCGGCGGCACGGACATCGTCCGCAACGACCTCGGTTACTTTAACGGAAACCTCCG
>DATMLG010000265.1:0-2160 GCA_035570675.1 Verrucomicrobiia bacterium
GGCGCGGCCAAGGGCATCGGAAATCCCGTCTTTTACGTCGGCCCCGCCACCGGGCGCGACGGACTCGCGGGTGCGGCGTTTGCCTCGCAGGATTTGACGCAGGAATCCGCCGATCAACAACGCGGCGCTGTCCAGGTGGGCGATCCGTTCATGGAAAAACTGGTGCTCGAGGCGTGCCTTGAATTGCTGGCCACCGACGCCGTCGCTGGCATCCAGGACATGGGCGCCGCCGGCCTCACCTGTTCCACCTGTGAAACCGCCGCGCGCGCCGGGACGGGCATCGAGATCGATTTGGGCCTTGTGCCCCAACGCGCGCCCAACATGACGCCTTATGAAATCATGTTGAGCGAATCGCAGGAGCGCATGTTGATCATCGTTCACAAGGGCCGCGAGGCCGAGGTGAAACGGATTTTTGACAAGTGGGACCTGCCCTGGGCCGAAATCGGCTCGGTCACGGACACGGGCCGCATGGTTGTCAAGGACCGCGGCTCCCTGGTCGCGGACATCCCGGCCAAGAAACTTGCGGACGAAGCGCCAGTCTATGAACGCGAATTTCGTGAGCCGGAATATTTGAAGGCCGTGCGCGCCTTCACGCTCGCAGGCGTGTCGGACACCGCCGATGCCGTGCGCGATTTGAAGACGCTGCTCGCGTGGCCCACCATTGCCTCCAAGAACTGGGTCTATCGCCAATATGACCACATGGTCCGCGATGGCACCGTCGTTTGCCCCGGCTCTGACGCCGCTGTCATCCGCATCAAGGCGGATTCGCTCCCGCAGGCGGAAGTCAATGGCAATGGCTCATCCCACGCGCCCGTCGCAGACAAGTTCATCGCGCTCAAGGTGGATTGCAACGCCGCCTACGTTTTTCTGGATCCTTACGAAGGTGCGAAAACTGTCGTTGCGGAAGTCGCCCGCAATCTCGCCTGCGCCGGCGCCACGCCCCTCGGCTCCACGGACAATCTCAACTACGGCAACCCGCACAATCAGGAAATTTTCTGGCAATTGCGCGAGTCCGTCCGCGGCCTCGCCGAGGCCTGCCGCGCCTTCAACGCCCCCGTCACCGGCGGCAATGTCAGCCTCTATAATCAAAACCCCAACGGCCCGATTGACCCGACGCCGACCGTCGCCATGGTGGGCTTGATTGAAAAGCCCGAGCACATCACCACGCAATGGTTCAAGGACGAGGGCGATGCCATCCTGCTGCTCGGCGACGCGGTCGATACAAAGGATCCGCTGCTCGGCCTCGGCGGCTCCGCTTATTTGCAGCGCGTCCATGGCTTGAAGACCGGCACGCCGCCGCGTTGCGATCTGGCGAAGGAAAAGGAGCTGCACCTCGCGTTGCGGGCGTTGATTTATTCCGGCGTCGTCAAAAGCGCGCATGATTGCAGCGAAGGCGGCCTGGCGGTGGCCCTGGCCGAATGCTGCATCTCGCAGCAGGTTGGCCGCGAAACGCCGCGCCTCATTGGAGCGGAAATTGACTTGTTCGCCGTGCCCGGCCGGCTGGATGCATTGCTTTTTGGTGAATCGCAGGGTCGAGTTGTCATTTCCGTGCCCTGGCTCCAGGCACCCAAGGTGATTGCGCAGGCGAAGATCCTGGGTGTGCCGGCGACCTTGCTGGGAAAAGTGGGCGGCACGGCCTTGCAAATCAAGACCAGTGCGGCGAATTTGACGTGGGACTTGCGTGAGTTGCATGATTCATGGTGGAATGCCATTGCGCATGCGATGCTTTAGTGTAACATTCTGGTTTCGATTTGATACGGTTTTACGGCTGGTTATGGCGCTATAAACAGTTCATCGGACCGATGCAGACCCATCCCAAACATTATTGCGGCGTCTTCGGCATTTACGGGCATCCAAATGCTGCCCAACTGACCTGCTACGGGCTTTACGCCCTCCAGCATCGCGGACAGGAAAGCGCCGGCATTGTCACCTTCAACAACGGCCGGTTCCGCGAGCACCGCGGGATGGGGCTGGTGTCGCAAATTTTCAATGACGAGGTGCTGGCGCGGCTGTCCGGGACCACCGCCATCGGCCACACCCGCTATTCCACCACCGGCTCGTCCCACATCCGCAACGCGCAGCCGCTGACCGGCAACTGCCGCCAGGGCTATATCGCCGTCGCTCACAACGGCAACCTCACCAACGCCACCAAAATCCGCG
>DATMLG010000266.1:0-8285 GCA_035570675.1 Verrucomicrobiia bacterium
GGATGACATCCATCAACATGCGGAAGCCGAGTTTTTTCTGGAGCAACCGCCAGGCGATTTTCAATTTTACGAGCGGATTCTTGGGGTCGAGGAAAAGTTCGACGGGGTCATAGCCGGGCTTGCGATGGATGTCCACGCAACGGGCGAAATCGGGGGCAAGACGGTCATCCAGCCAATAGTAATAAACGAACCACGCATTTTCCTTCGCGATGGCAATGAGATCGCCGGCGCGAGGGTGGTCGATGCCGATTTCGGCCTGTTGTTTGCGGTCAAGGACGCGCTCAATACGCGGATCGCTTTCGAGAACGGCGCGAACTTGGGCTTCGATGGAAGGGGCATTCAGGTAAATGTGAGCGATTTGATGATCGGCCACGGCGAAGACCCGGCTCGCACCGCAATCGAGGATTTCCCGGCCCAGCTCGTCTTTGACCGTCAGCCAGCCCTTCTGGCGCAGAAGCCGGTTGATGTAGATGGGCATGTCCACCCGGGTGATGCCGTATTCGGAAAGCAGGATGACCTGCACCATGCGTTTCTGAAAAAATTCAATCAACTCGCCGACGATGGCATCAATGAGGCGGAGGTCTTTGGCGATGTCGGGATGTTTGGGTCCGAGACGCTGGAGGTTATAATCAAGATGCGGCAGATAAATAAGATTCAGCGAGGGCGAATATTTTTCCTCGATCCACTTGGCGGAGGTGGCGATCCAGCGCGACGCGGCGTCCGGGCCACCTTGGGGGGAGTTAATTCCGGCGGCAGGCCCCCAAAAGGTCGCGAAGGGAAATTCACCGAGGTCGCGCTTGATTTCTGTGCGGATGGAATACGGCCAGGAATGGATGTCGAAGAATTTGCGGCCGTCGGCGGGATACATGGGCCGCGGCGTGATGGACCAGTCGGCGGTGGAATACATATTATACCACCAGAAAAGCTTGGCACAGGTGAAGCCGGGTTCCAGTTCGCGCAATTCCTCCCAGAGTTTGCGGCCCTGCACGAGATGGTTGGATTGCTTCCAGAACTGGACCTCGGCGAGGGTGCGATCGTACCAGCCGTTGCCGACGATGCCGTGCTGCGCGGGCGGCAGGCCGGTGAGATAGGTGGACTGGGCGGAGCAGGTGACGGCGGGAAAGACTGGGGTGATGGCGGCGGATGCGCCCTGGCCGAGGAAGTGCGCGATGTTCGGCGTGGCGGGACCGATGAGCGAACCGGTAAGCCCAACCACGTTGATGACCGCTGTGCGTTTCATCCGATTCTTTTCACCCACCGGAGGCGATTCCACAACGCCCGGTGTCCGTCCTGCCGCTCCAAAACTGCGCGCGCCGCGCTATTTTCCGTCCGGCGGCACGACGGAGTTTGTCACGGGCCAGTTTGGGTCATCCGTGCGGGCGGTTTTCAGGGAGAACATGAGCCTCGCGACCACGCCGGGATTCTGGGCGGCGACATCGGTTTTTTCGCCGGGGTCGTCCTTGAGATTATAAACTTCGAGTGGGCCATCGGCACTCAACCGGACCGCCTTCCAATCATCCACGCGGATTGCCTGTTTGAAGCCGTGGTCGTGCGATTCCCAGTAAAGATAGTCATGGCGGTTAGTTTGAACACCGCCCAGGAGCGTGGTCATGAGAGAGATGCCGTCAATGTTCGTCGGCGCGGAAGTGTGGGCGGCTTCGGCGAGGGTAGGGAGGATGTCCCAGGCGGCGCAGGGCAGGTCACTGACACTGCCCGGCCGGATTTCCAGCGGCCAGCGCACAATCAACGGCACGCGAATGCCGCCTTCGTAGAGGTCGTGCTTAAATCCGCGCAGGGAGCCGGTGCTGTTGAAAAAGGCGGGATCAATCTCCGCATCATGTTGCGGGCCGGTGATGCTGGTGAAGATGACGATGGTATTTTTGTCATTCTTGAACTGCTCCAATTTGTCGAGCAACCGTCCGACGTACGAGTCAAGCAAAGTGATCATGGCGGCGCGCGTTTTTTCAGCAGGCGTCCACGCATAGTCACTGTACGGGGCGTCGCTACGGACGACCGCGCCGGCGGCGGACTGCGGGCCGGATTCCGCGCTGGCGTAAGGAAGCGTGAACGAGACCCAGGCGAACCAGGGGCGGTGATAATTGGCGTCCTCCGGGTTGGTGAAGCGCACAAAGTTCTCCGCGAAGTCGCAGAAAAAGTCATCGGCATATCTGCCTTTCTTGCCATTCAGATTGAGGGGGTTCGAGAGCAGACGATCCTCGTGCTCGCTGGTGCGGCTGAGAAGTTCCGGGTAATAATTTTCAGACTCGGGTTCGGTCAAAAACCCCAGCCATTCGTCAAAGCCCTTCCGCGCCGCGGGCGCGATGTCGCCCAGGCCCCATTTTCCCACGGCCATGGTGGCATAGTGCGCGTCTTTCAACACCTGCGCGACGGTCACGTCCTTAAGTTGCAGCGGCACGATTTCGAGGCCGCGATTGCGCGCATGGCCGGTGTCCTTCCCCGTGAGCAGCACCGTGCGCGACGGGGCGGAGAGCGGACTGCCCGCGTAAAAACTGGTGAAGCGCATGCCCTCCGCGGCCAGCCTGTCGAGGTTTGGTGTCTTGATTTTTTGCTGACCGTAACAACCCAGGTCGCCATAGCCGAGGTCGTCGGCCAGGATGAGCAGGATGCATGGTTTGCGCGACGCGGCGCCGATGGGCGCCTGGGCGCGGGCGTCAAAGGCCAGAAACACGGCGGCAAAAATGCCCACCGAAACATGGTGCAGGCGGAAAATGCCGGTCAAAAATCGGAAGCTGCTCATGGTGTCCACTTTAATCGGAATGCGCCCTGTCCTCAACCTATTAATCGCCACCACGGCCCGCAAAACCGGGGTTTCCGGCCGGATGGCTGTCGAAAAGTTTCATTAAAAACTTGCTTCGAGAGGGAGGGTTGTTTAGCTTTCGCGCCGCGTTTGATGCGGCCGGGGCGGTGTCTCGGGCCGCTCCCCGCCGGCGCCCGTGGGTTGGTAGCTCAGTTGGTAGAGCAGTGCCCTTTTAAGGCATTGGTCCAGGGTTCGAGTCCCTGCCAACCCACCATTTTAAACAAGTTCAGCCCGTCACCACTTGACCGTGTTCAGGTAATCGAGGCTTTGGGGAATCTGCTTTTCAGAGACGGGCGATTCGTCCTCGATGATGTAGTATTTTACGCCGATTTTCTTCGCCTCTTGCAGCACGGGCACATAATCAATCTTGCCCTCGCCAACCGCCACGTCATTGGTCACTTCGCTGTGGCCGGTGAGCAGGCCGGTGGGCGTGCTGTCCCGCATGCCTTTGAGGTGCAACATCTGCCAGCGCCCCTGATATTTCTGGAGCAACTTCACGGGATCCTGTCCGGCGTGCACAATCCAAAACACGTCCATTTCATAATTCACAAATTCGGGCTTCGTTTCGCTCATCAACAAGTCAAAGAGCGTCCCGTCCTTGTATGGTTGAAACTCGTAACCGTGCGAGTGATAGAAGAATTTCAGCCCATGCTTCGCGAACACTTCGCCGGCATGGTTGAAAACGGCGATGGCCTCGCGGCAGGTTTTTTCGTCAAAAGAACCAGTGTGCGGAATCCACGCGCAACCGGCGTATTGCATGCCCAGAATGTTCGCGTCCCGCGCCACACCTTCGGGGTCGTCGCGCATGCGTTCGTAGGGAAAATGCCCGCTGATGGCGACCAGCCCGCGGGCGTCGAGCTGTTGCTTGAATTGTTCCGGGCTGAGTTGATAGGTGCCGGCCAGTTCGACGTTGCGGACGCCAAAGGCCTTCACCTTGTCGAATGTTCCCATCGGGTCGGTCTGGAACTGGGCGCGCAGGCTGTAAAGCTGCAAACCGATCTGCGAGGGTTCCAGCGAACCGGCACGAGCCGACGCCAGCACAATAATGGAGGCCGTCAGCACCAGGGCGCCGGTCCGGACGCGTTTGATGAAGGATGGTTGAAAAATCATATATTTTTGGTCGCGAAGGTCACATTGAGATGCCTGCAGAATAGCATGAACCTCAGTCGCAGCAACGGAAATCTGGTCCAACACGCCCGGTCGGCCATCGCGATGTCATGGTTAAGATATTTTAATCTTCGTGGACAATGGAAAGAAAAGTTTGCGGAGGGGTTTACAGACATTGAGGGGTTTGACAAATGTTTGAAAGGCGCGATTTTATTTTATGGTCAAGAAGACGCACAAAGTCTTGATCGCCGACGATTACGAAGCCGACCGGTTCTTTTTGAAGGAGATCATCCGTCGCCACGCCCCGTTGCTGGAAGTGGTGGGGGAAGTGCAGGATGGCGACGAGGTCATCGCCTATCTTTGGGGCTATGGCCAGTACGCCGACCGGGAAAAATATCCCGTGCCCGAGCTGCTCATCATGGACATCCGCATGCCACGGATGACCGGCATCCAGGTGCTGGAGTGGATGCAGACCCAGACACTTCCGCCGTTGAAGATCGCGGTGCTCGCGGACAGCTCGGCCGAATTGTTCCGCAACCGCGTCGCGGAACTGGGGCTCAAACATTTTTATTCAAAGGTCATGGAGACGAACGAACTGGTCAATGTGATCAAGGGTTTGCAAGGCGAGCTGGAAGCGGGTTCAGCGCACGCGGAGGGAGGCAACGCGGGGACCGCTCCGCCGTCGTCCTAGGGAACTACGACCCGCAGTTTTTGCGGTTGGATGGAAAATGTCGCCGGCAGATGGCCCACGCTTTCGCCGTCCACCTCCAGCGGCGTGGACGCGGGGCTGGTGAGGGTGAAGGTTTCGCTGCGGATGCTTCGCGCTGCGCCGCTGGGAAGGCGGCCGCGCGCCAGCAGCGACACCCCGCAATAAAGGAGCGAGCGCCAGTTGGTCTTCGGGATGACACAGATTTCGAGATGTCCGTCACGCAAGTCCGCCGACGGAAACATATGAAACTGCCCCCCGTAAAGCCGTCCATTGCCCACCAGCACCAGTTCGCCGACGGCGGAATCCGCGCGGCTCGCGACGGTGATGGCCGATGCCGGCTGGCGCAAGGCCAGGATTCCTGCCCAGATGTACGCCAGCGGCCCGATCTTTTTCTTCAACTGCCAGTTCACGAGATCAATGGCCCGCGCATCCAGCCCGGCGCCCGCCAGTTGCGCAAAATAACGTCGTTGAACCGAGCCATTCACCACGCATTCGACGCATGGCAGGTCAATGCGGATTTCCTTTCCCGCGCGGATGATTTCCCAGTCGAGCTCCAAATTCATCGGCAGCCCCAGCTCGCGCGCGAACACGTTCACCGTGCCCAACGGCAGCACCGCCAGGCGTGTGCGTTCGAAGCCGTCTGGCAAATCGCCGATGCCGTTCAGCACCTCGTTGAGTGTTCCGTCGCCTCCCGCGGCCACGACGGTATCGAACCCCTCCCGCACGGCCAGTGTCGCCAGCGAACGTGCCCCGCCTGCCGAGACGGTTTGTTTCAGCGCGCATTCGGAGGCAATGACCTCCAGATGGCGGCGAAAGCGTTTCGCCTTTTCGCCGCGGGCCGTCGGATTAAAGATGACGCAAACGCGCACGCGACAAGTTTTCGTAAGTCCCGCCGCGCGAGTCGAGCGCAAAGACCGCATAAACTTGAACTTCGCGGTGGTTTCTGCCTAAGCTGGCCCTCGTATGAGCAATCAGACTGAACTCAAGCTGCCCAAATGGCCGTTTTTCCTCGGCGACGCCGTCCTGCTGGCGCTGGCTTGTTACATCTGCACGCAGCACGGCAAGCTGCCCCTGGGCGTCTGGCTGGTGTTGCTGGTGGTTTTGAGCGGAGCCGCGGGCGCGGTATTGGCGGTTGTTCCTTTCGTGCTCGAATATCGCGCCGCCGCGCGGTTGGTGGAGAGCAGCGGGCTGGTTTCCACGGTCGCGGAAATTCACAACCTCGAAATGATCGCCGCGCAAATCAACGCTGCGACCGCGCGCTGGCAGGTCGTTCAGGAACACTCCGCCAATTCCGTCGCCGCCGCGAGGGAGATCGCCGCCAAAATGTCCACCGAGGCCGGGGCGTTCCGCGAGTTTCTGCAAAAGGCGAACGACAGCGAAAGGGCCACCCTCCGTCTCGAGGTCGAGAAATTGCACCGCTCGGAAAACGAATGGCTGCATGTCGTTGTCCGCCTCCTCGACCACACCTACGCGTTGTATCGGGCCGCCGAGCGCTCCGCGCAGCGCACGTTGATTGACCAGATGGGGCTCTTCCAAAATTCTTGCCGCGATACCGCACGGCGCATGGGACTCATTCCACTGGTTCCTGAAGTGGATGACGTCTTTGATCCTCAACTGCATCATTTGCCTGAATCCGAGGCCAAACCCGCCCTCGGCGCACAAATTCGAGACATCCTTGCCACTGGTTTCACTTATCAAGGGCGCCTCATTCGCCCTGCCATGGTTGTGCTTCACCAACCCGCCGTGGAAGGCTCTGAACCGGAGGCCGTCGGCGCCCCGAACGGCTCCGCCGAACCGCGCGAAGAACCGACCCTGCTTTGACGGATAACCTTCGCTTGTCTTATTGGGTGCCGGACTCTGCATTTTGAATTTTCAATTCCACGCCGACCGACTGCCCCAAGGCCAGGAAATGCAGCCACGCCTCCGTCACCGGCCGCCCGTAAACCCCGCTTAATGCCCGTGCATACAACCGCAATTGGACCTCATATTCTTTCAGTCGCCCGGCGAGTTCCGCCGCCGTGATCTGGTCCGTCTTGAAATCCACCAGCCAGATGTCTCCCGGCGACACGACCGCCAAATCCGCCGCACCCTGCATCACTATGAACTCGTCTTCGACGCTGCTTCCCGCGCCTTCCTCCAGTTCGCGCGGCGAAATGCGCGCCGTAAACTCCAGTTCCCGCCGCACATTTTTTGCCTGTCCCCGGATTCGCCGGCCCAGTTCCGATTGCCAAAATGCCGTCAGCGCCTCAAAATCCAGACTCGCAACTTCCTCCCCGGAAAGTGACCCTGCGGCCTCCAACCGTTGGCCCTCCTGCCGGAGTTCCTCAACCCCGCCGACCCGTTCAAGTGAGACCAGTTGCAAAAAAGTATGATGTGCTGTTCCAATTTCCGTTGCGGACAACCCCGTGCGCTTGCCGCCGGACCGGCCCCGGACCTTGAACTTTGGACGTTCAACCGCCGACCCAAACAACACCTGCGCTTCGTTTTCATCCGCGAACTGGCGACGCAACGCAGTCACCGTGGTCTTGGCCGCGAGATGCGTCGCCGCAATATGAGGATACTCCCACGCGAGACGCTGGCGCAATTTCTGCCAGTCGGCATCATTTGGATCCGCACCAGGTGCTTCCTTTTGTGTGACTAACGAAGCCTGTGCTGCTGAGAGCGCAAGGCGTTCATCCAGGTCTTCATAAATTGTCCAGCGCCACAAACCATTCCCACCCGCCGGGGGATCCGGATACACGCCCGCGGCTGCGGCCCAACCCATGACCCAATCTAGGTAACTCCCGGCCGCCAGCACCGCGGCGCCATTCAGTTCGTTGCCTTCCCGCCAGGCGCCGGCGAATTTCTTCGCGGGTGCCGTTCCCGAGAGAATCAGTGTGTCCCGCGCACGGGTCATCGCCACATAAAGCAGCCGCAACTCCTCGCCCAATGACTTTTGTTTCTGCCGCCGTCGCGCCAGCCACCACGGCAGGCTGGGATAACGCTGCCCGCTGTGCGGCGGTTTGATTTGCGGGCACAGTCCGTATTCCTCGTCCAGGATGACCTCCGCGTTCAGATCCGCAAGATTGAACGGCTTGCCCAGATCCACCACCGCCACCACGGGAAATTCCAGGCCCTTGCTCTGATGAACGCTCATCAGGAAAACCGAGTTCCCCCCGGAAACCGCCGCGACCTCCGGCCCCGTTTCCGCCGCCTGTTGGGCTTCGACGAATCGCAGAAACCGGAACAACCCCTGCCGCTGAAAACGATCGAACTGTTGAGCCAGCGCCAGCAACCGCCGCACGTTCGCGTGGCGTTGTTCTCCGCGCGGCTGCGTCAGCAGCCATTCCGCGTAATGCGTGCCGTCCAGCACCGCTTCCAGGCATCGCGACAGCGAAACCTGCCGCGCCAGCCTGCGCCATGCGGCGAAGTTCTTCAGGAACCGGTCCGCTTTTGGCCGGCCGGAATCGCCGCTTGCGTCATGGTAACGCTGCAACGCCGTCCAGATATGGCCATCCGATTGTGTCAGCCGCATCGTCGCCAGTTCGTCCAGCGACATTCCCACGAGCGGGGAACGCAACACGGCCAGCGCCGGCAAGTCCTGCAGCGGGTTGTCGAACAATTTCAGCAGGCTCAACAAATCCGCCACCTCCGCGCTGTCATAAAATCCGC
>DATMLG010000267.1:0-23781 GCA_035570675.1 Verrucomicrobiia bacterium
TCATGTTTTTCATGGTCTTGGCTCTCGAATGTCGTTCAAGGTTGAGTCAGTTATTGGCCAATGGTGGACGGCCCGTTCACCGAAATTATCGTCATGGCTTTTGAAATCGTAAGCGTTTGAGCCGAGTGGCTGGCCTGGACGGTGGCATTGATGGCCACGGTCCCGCCGCTGGCAACGGCGCTTGCCCCCTGCGACAGCGTTTCGTACGGATTTTGGTAGGTGCCGTTCTGAGTGCCGCTGTAATTGAAATTCACCCATACTGGAGCGGCCTGGTAGCCGGAATTGTAGGTGAGCCCGATGGCATCCAATACCCGCAATTCCACGCCAAGCACCGGAAAGGTGTCAGGCGTTGCGTATGCGTCCTGGACCTCGGGCGCCGGATATACCTGGTTCCGCGGGAACACCGGGCTGCTGTACCAATCCTCAAAATCACCGCCTTGATTTTGATTAAACTGCACCAAATCAGTGACTCCGTCGAGTGAGCAGAAGGCGGATGCACTGAAGGCGGTCGTCCAGCTTCGGTTGCCATTCTGGTCATATCGCAGCAAATCCATCGGTTGCACCACATTGCCCGTCGGAGCGGGCGCGCCATTGGTCAAACCGTTCAATCCCCCGCCGAAAGCCAGTCCTTCGTCCATTTCATGGGACACGGCGGAAAACAGGGAATATTTGTTCGTGTTCGGGTTCGATGATGTGATGTTCATGATCGAAATGTTGAGACTGACCGTGCTGTCGGGCCCCCCGGGATTTGCGCTGAAACCCAGGGCCCTGGCCAATGGGTCTTTCAGGGTGACTTGCGAGTTGCCGTTCACCGGATTGTTGGCCCCGCCCGGCAGGTGGGCCAGCGCGACGGCGTCGTCGATCGAAGCCGCATGAGCCGTCAACGCGGTGAGGTACGCTGAATATGAGACCGAGACGGTGCGGGTTAAACTGCTGGCGAGCCCGGTGGTCACCTCCTTGAATGTAAAGTTGACCGTAATAGGATCGGAAAAATCGGCTTCATAGACGGCGATCGCGGAATTGATCGTCGCCTCTATGGCCGCGGCGTTGGGATCGGACGTGATGGTGGTGTCGAAGGTAGGAACTATAGTTAGCGCGGTGGTCGTTAACGGCAGGATCAATGCCGTCATCAAAGCAATAAGAACGCATGGCCGGAAGCAACTTTTCATCGTTCGCCATCCGGCCCGCGGAACAGCTTTGGAGCGAAGCGCGTTCGGGCTGTTGGTATTTTTCGAGGGTATTGTCGCTTTCACTGGATGCACCTTTCCTATTGGAGGGTTACCAGCACCAGCACCATTCCCCTGCCCTTGGCCAGCCCGGTCATGGCCTTGCCAATGATTGCTCCCTGCGCCCGGGAATGGTTGGTGACTTTCATGGCATGGCCGGGCGTGCTTGAGGTCGTGAGCATGTCGCCGGGCTCAATCGCGCCGTGGGTCGCATCAGCCAGAACATATACCCTGCCGCTTAACGCCACATTTTGGTCCCCGTCTAGCGCCCCCTCCTGGTGCAACGCGATGCCTGGGTTGATGCCGTTCGCGCCGCTGACTATTCCCGCCACGCAGGAATCATATTCATGGGAGCTGAGCGCCAGTTCGCCCGGATGCTCCTTGTCAATGACCACCACGGAACCCTTCGCCATCTCTTTCCCGCCCATCTTGAACGGCTCGGCCAGATCCGCGCCCCCGGTGATGATGATGGAATGCGTGCGGGTGGTGCCGTTGACATCCAGCGTGTAAGCCGGGCTCAAGGTGCCTATGCCGACATTGCCGCCGGGCGAGTTCAAACCGAGCGACTCGGGAGTGGAAGTCGCGTAATTGTAGGCATAGACCGCTGCGGCGGAACCGGCTTTTTCGAGAAACACTCCCGCGGCGGTCCCGTAATTGGGGCTGGAGGCGCCCGTCACCGCCAAACCGCCACTGTCCACGCGCAGGCCGCCCGGCGGAGTTTGCGAAGTGCCGATGCCCACGCCACCAACAGCGCGGATGAGGAATTGATTGTTCGCCGCAGTGGAAAAAGCGGTGGTTGAAGAGGCATCGGCCCACACGAAAGACCCGGAATGCGCGGCGTTGGCATGAAATCCGGCTGCGAGGCTCAGATCACCGCTGGCAGTGTTGAAAGCGCCACCGGGTACCATTGCGCCGGATGCGCTGGCGGTGTTGTTGTAGCCGCCGCCCACAGTAGAGAACCCGATCAGGTAGTTGATTAATTGTCCGTTGGAGTAAGAGAACAAGTCGTTTCCGCTCGAGAGATTGTTCTGGCCGCCGCCAATCACCCCGCCGTAACTGCTCGCCACATTTCCCAGGCCACCACCAATAAAAGCAACACCCCCACTGGCGTTGTTGCCCGAGGCCGTTGTCCCGTCAAAACCGCCGCCGCCGATGGCTGCACCGTACCCACCGGCGAGGTTTTCATACCCGCCGGCGATGGCCGCGAAATTTGCGGCACTATTGTAGGCACCCGCGCCCACAAAAGCTTCGTTGCCGCTGGAGACATTATACGCGCCGCCCGCCACGGCCGAAATGTACCCATTGGCCTGATTCTGATTGCCACCGCCCACAAAAGATTGCTGGCCGCCCGCAACATTGTTGATGCCGCCACCGATGGTGGCTCCCACGATGCCGTTGGAGGCAAAATTGGCCGGATCACCGCCAATCACGTTTGGATAACCCGAGCTGTTTGGTTCGAGTCGAAGGCCGCGCACACCGCCAACCTTGAGTTCCAAGGGTTCGCTGTCGAGTGTGCCGAGAAAATTCGCCCCGGGGGCGGTTCCGAGGTTTCCCGTCAAGGACCATCCGCCGGTGTTGCCGCCAACAACAGGGTTTTGCCAGACCAACTGGCCCCCGTTGAAACCCAGCACCTGGCCGGCGCTGGGTGCCACGGCAGTATTGAAGGATGGAGCGGAGACAACGCCCGTGTCCACCGCCAAAGCCGTGTCAGCGATCGTTGCGCTTCCCGCCTCGGAACTGAATATCGAGTAAGGACTTGGCGTCATCGCCTGTCGGGGAGTAACAGGGCTGAAGTCTCCCGCGCCGTTCGTGCTGACGGCGATGTCCAGCCAGAGCGATTCTCCAAGAAACACTCCCGGCCCAAAATCAATTGTGGTGGTGAACAGGCCGTTGGAAACCACAATGCCGGTGTTCGTCACGAGACCGCCCTGAAGCGTTCCGGTGGTCGGGTCGTCATACGCGCCAAATTGAATGTCGTACAGGCCGTTGGCCGGGACGCCATTGTTGTTCAAAAGTCCCTGATAGGTGAAGGCGGTGCCCTGCGCCTGGAGGCCGCGACTCAGTGACAGCGCCAATACCATGAGGCCGAGGAGTTTAAATTGTGTTCTCATAATTTTTATCAATAACTTCGCTTCGCTGTGCTCAAAATCAGTGCGTTTGGCCGGCCGTGTACCTGTTAGACAATCTTATTGCGACGGCGCAAAAACGATCATCGATGAACTAAGAAGAAATGCGGGAGGCGGATTACAACAAACTTTGCATTTTTTGGCGCCACCCGGGTCAGGGCGCGTTTAGAATTCTCAGTTGATTGTCATCCGTGGTATAGGCCAGGTGATGTCCATCCGGCGAGAATTGCACCGTAAAGCCCGCATCAGGAATTGTTTCGGAGAAGACTTCCCTTAGCGTGGGCAGATGCCAGAGCTTGAGCGACTCCAGGTGGCCCAAAGAAGCCAGGGTTTGTCCGTCGGGCGAGAAGGCGAGGTCGGTTGTCTCCTCAATGTGGCCGGGAAGAGTTGCCTTTAATTCGCCATTCACCGTGTGCCACAACCGGATGCTTCCATCCACGCTGCCCGTGGCAGCCAGTTCCTCATCCGGCGAAAATGCCAGTCCACTCACAAAATCCTTGTGGCCGGCCAGGATAAACTCCTGGCGGGTCTGACAATTGTACAAATGAGCGATGCTTTCGCGCTGAAGCGACACCAGCAAATGTCTTCCATGGTTTCCCAAAACAACATTGCGCCATGGCGGCGCCGGCCCGTGGATGACGGTCGAGAGTTTTCCAGTTTTAACCTCCCAGACTTGAATCACACCATCGCTGCCCGCGGCATAAAAATAACCGCCTTCGGGTGACATCCCATTCAGTTCAAAATGATGCGCCTGCCCGGACGTGTTTTCAAGGTTCACGGCGCCGTCCGGTGCGCTTCCATCCCAATCCCAGAACTTCAACTTCAATTCCGCGGCGTCAAAACTCACCGCGCCTCTGCCGTCCGGCCGGATGCCCGCGACGCTTGCGCCCCGGGCAAAGGAGGGCGCCTGAAGGCTCAGGTCATCGAGGTTCCAGGCTTGCGCCCCGCCGTTCCCGTCCGGCTTGAAGGTGATGAGTTTCTTGCCGTCAGGTGAAAAAATCGGATGCCGGTACCGGTACTCGGGCAGTGCGTCAGGCCCCCGGTCCGGCAATGCCGACCACAATCTCACTGTGCTGTCTTTGCCGCCGGTGGCGAGTGTTTTTCCGTCCGGACTGAATGCGGCGCACCATACTTCGCTGGCATGCCCGTGCATTTCGGCGAGCGGTTCCAGCGAAGTTGAATCCCAGAGCCGCACGGTCTGGTCGGAACCCGTGGTGGCGATCATCCTGCCATCCGGAGAATATTCTGCCGACCATGCCGTGAGATGATGCGCCGCCAAAACCCGCGGCGGCCCTCCCGCTTTCAGATCCCAAACCAGGACATCGCCCGACCACCCCGCGGCAAGCAACCGGTCTCCGTCAGGCGAAAATGACAAATGCCAGACCGGATATTTTGTCGGCAGTTCCCTCAACAAAGCCCCCGAATCCGCATCATACAAATCAACCTCCGGGGAAGTTTGCGCCACGGCCAGGCGATGACCGTCTGGAGACAACGCCAGCGAATGTCCGGAATGACCAAAGGTTCGCAGTTCTTTTCCCGTCTTCCAATTCCAGAGAATGATATCGCCCGACCGCTCGTAATAGAACGGACTGGAGTCGGCGGTGGCCATCAGCGTCCCTTCGCTGGCAAGCGAGGCCAGCTCCGCGGGAAACCGGTTTTGCACCTGCCAGGTATCGAGGCTGCGAATCTCCACGCCGGACACCCCCGCCATCATGAGGCTTTTGCCATCGGGTGTAAAACCCACGGACATGACCGCGCCGTTGCTCATGATGAGTGTTTTAAGGCACTTCCGGCTGGTTGGATCCCAGATGCGAACGGAACCATCGACGCTGCTGCTGGCAATTAATTTTCCGTCCGGAGAAAACGCCGTGCCGGTTACAATCCAGTCATGGCCGAAAAACGTCGCCAGTTCCCTGCCCCGGCAGCGGTCCCAAAGGTAACGCCACTCAAAACCCCGAAGATCGGTCTGGCCGCGTTTGGGTTCAAGGTTTTCGAGCATCCGCCGTGCGAATCCAAAGTTGTTGTCCAGAACCGCCTGTGCGGCCACATCCACATCTGCGGCATAGAGATTGAGCCGCATTTTTTCCGCGTAATCCTCGGCGGCCAGCCGTTGGATCATCTCCCCCCTGGCGTTCGCCTCGGCCCGGCGCCATTGCCAGAAAATTCCCGTCAGACCGGACCATGCGACCAAGACCAGCGCCACTCCCATCGCTGCCAGCACCGGACGCCGCCGGCACCAAAGCCAGACTCTTTCAACAGTTCCGACAGGACGCGCCTTGATGGGTTCACCAACAAGGAAGGCATGAAGATCCGCCGCCAAATCTGCCGCGGTTTGGTAGCGTTTGGCGGGTTCTTTTTGCAGGCACTTGAGGCAAATCGTTTCCAAATCCGCGGGAATGTTGGGACGCAGCCTTCTTGGGGCAACCGGTTCGACATTTTGCACCTGGAGCAAAATGTCCTGAAGCGTCTCACCCTGAAACGGCGGCCGGCCTGTGAGGAGCTGGTAAAGAATCGAACCCATCGAATAAACATCCGACGCCGCGGTGCTCTCAGAAAACTTGCCCGCCGCCTGCTCCGGCGGCATGTGATTGGGGGAGCCAAGCACCTGGCCGGTGGTGGTGATTTCCGCGTCATGATTCTTTAGCTTGGCCAGCCCGAAATCTGTGACCCGCGGCTGGTCGAATGGATCCAGCAGCACGTTCGAGGGTTTCAAATCCCGATGGAGAATGCCCTGTTCATGCGCGTGCTGCAGCGCAAGGGCGATAATCTCCACGTAGGCCGCCGCCCGTTTTGGAAGCAGGGGCTGGTCCCGCACCAACTCGGCAAAGTTCACGCCCTCGATAAATTCCATCGAAAGAAAGTGATGCCCTCCATGCTCTCCAATCTCGAAGACCGGCACGATGTTTGGATGCCTCAATGAGGCGGCGGCTTCCGCCTCCATCCGGAAACGCTGGACAAACCCGGGGCTGGAAAAAGGGCCGTGCAACACCACCTTCAAGGCCACGATGCGGTTCAAGCTGAGTTGCCTCGCCTTGTAAACGACGCCCATTCCGCCGCGCGCAATTTCCTGGATCAACTCATAATCGCCGAGCCGCAAGAACCCCACCGGCCCATCCGCAAGCGTCTCACTGGCAAACCCCAGCCGTCCGAGACATTTCAGGCACAACCCGTCCACGGCTTGGGCCGCAAGGGGCTCATGGCAAATGGAGCATTTGGCGTCAGTTGTCATTTAAAACGGCTGGCGCGCAGATGACTCATAATTACTTAAGAAGCATCCCGCGGCTGCAATTACCGTTCAAGGCGGTTAATTTCCGCGATTTCAGGAGTTGAGGACTTCAAACAGATGCCTCATTTCCGCTTCGAGATCGGACGGACTCGAGAGCGTTTGGGCAACTTCCTCGCGCACCAGTTCGCGATAGCGCTGCCGGAACCGATGCACCAGCACGGGCACCGAGGACGGGGCTACCGCCAGCTTTTCCGCCATCCCGGCGTAATCGGAGGCGCCCCCTTCCGACGTCAAATAAGGTTTCAGCAAGTCAAATTGATGGGATTTTTGGTTAGTCGCGCATTCTGACTTCAACTTCGCCAGGGCCTGTGACAGCACGGACGCGGCCCAGTGCCGGTCGAATGCCGGGCCCGGCAGGGCATTGGGGGAACTTTCAAACTGCCCGATTTGGTCCTCGGACAAGGCATCCAGGGAAACCAGAGTTTGCCCGCCGCCGCGTTTGAGGGCGTTGGCGCGATCGTACTCGTTGGCGAGAAAATTGGTGAACGAAACCAGCAGGAACGTGCGGAACCTTCCCTGCCCCGGATCCAGACCGACAAAATCATTGCGTTGCAGAAGGCTTGAGAAGAATTGTTGCGTCAAATCCTTGGCGTCGGCGTCGTTTCGCCCCTTCCGGCGGGCAAAAAAATAGAGCGGCTGCCAGTAGGCGCGGCAGAGTTTCTCGAGGGCTTCGGCGGTTTGCGGAGAATGAACCTTCCCCGCGCTCAGCACCACGCTCCAATGCGTTGTGTTGAACCGACCCGAAGCGCCCATGCCACTTTCATCAGGCTCCATGAAGTCCCTTATCAACTTGGGCCCTACATAGCAGAAAATCTGGTTTTTGCCAATGTCAAGCTGCTCAAGAAAAAGGACTCTGAAAACGGCCCGGCCGCATCCTTTTCCCTTGCGCGACGGCGATTCTGCGCTAGAGTCTCACGCGAATTGGTCGGGGTCGTAGCTCAGTTGGTAGAGCGTCTCGTTCGCAATGAGAAGGTCAGGGGTTCGACTCCCCTCGGCTCCACCAGCCTTCGCCCGAAGCGAAGCGGAGGGCGAAGGTTGCCGCGAAGTCTCGTCCTCGCCATGTTGGCACGACGGCGGAAGCGCAGCGCAATGTCATAATTAGCCCAACAAGGGAAGTGGTGGCTAAAATGAGTTACGATCTTCAAATTTATAGCTGTTCCGAGCCGTGTTCCGAATTCGCGCGCATTGCAAACGAGGAAGGTTTTGAACATGGAGAAGCCTCTTTTTCACTGCAAAGCAAGAATTGGCAATTGGTTTTCCACTACGCTGGCAAGATTGAACCGGAGGACATTCCGGCTGCCGTTTTTCAAGAATTGCCCGGAATAGCGTATTTAACCGAAGCGCATATTGAAGGCGCTGCATCAGCTACAGATCGGGCGAGAGCAATTCGGATTGCCAAGAAACTCGCGCGAGCCACCAGAGGCGTTTTGGTAAATCCGCAAGAAGAGACGACGGAAACGGCCCGTGGAATCAAGCGTGTTGACCTTGCGAATTTGCCAAAAGGAGAGGATGTGTTTCAACTGTCTTGGTGGTTTGAAGATGCAGCCTCATTTGAAAACGGTGGCCATGTGCGCTTCGTTGAAGCGCTCGAAACATACGCGCCCGAAGTTCTTCCGCGGCGGTACGGACTTTGGGAGCCTCCTCCATTCAAGCTCGCAGAACAGGGCCGCGAACATTTTTTGACATTTCTTCACGAAAATATGCGCAAAGGATTGGTTTGGTATGCAAATCGCCCGTTCCAGTTCGTCTTTGTTTCCATCCCACCAAAGGTTGGTGGATCGCGTCGAGGCTACAGATGTTGCCGATTGAACGTACGGGTCCAGGCACAAATTCTCGAAGCCCCCGGCTGGCCGCTTGCCCTCAAAAGACTTTGGCTTGCAGTTGCCCAAGCAGTTTCACCATTTTTTGCTGAAATCCGAAAAGGTGGTTCTCCTGTCTCGTCTTGGTGGTGGAATGGAATTCCTTCTACGCTCGGTCTGGGGGCAATGATCGGCACACCGTATGACAAACTTTGGCCTGATTTTGTTGCCATGGGCAAATCGGCGTTGCCCAATCTTTTTTTCATAGAAACAATCGAGGACGGAAAACCTCTGTCGATAACTCCGCCAGCCGAAATCACGCAACCTAAAATGCCTGATCTTCCACAAACAATCACGGCGGCGGAACTGCCAGCTTACGAAAAGTTAACAGCCATGAGGTATCCAGCCATTTGGCCGTTCGCAAAGCCATTTGAGGAAGCTTAAAAATTATATCTTCTCAACAGGTCTTTGTCACATTTCCCCATACAAATCACGCCGCCGGCGGTGTCTGTTAAAAAAAAGAGTTCGGGCAGCAGACGCCAAGGAGGTGGGGGTGGGGAACCCCGCTGAAGAAACGTACTGCTCGCCCGAACACCCTCACAATCGGGCCTTTCGCGAATAAAATCAATAACTTTTTAGCCCGGAGTGGCCCGGAACGACCTTCCGTATTTTTCCGGCCCCCGCCCGAAAAGCGTAGAATCTTGACTTCATTTGCGCAGCCGCCAAGGTTGACGGTGCCATGAAGCCCGCCGGGCCGCTTAAACTTTTCGTCTCCGCCTTCGCCATCGCCGTGCTGGTTTATGCCGTTGCCTTTTACGCCATCGAACATCGCCGGACGAGGAACGGTCCCTGGCGGGTGACTTTCTCAAGCGCCGGCAGTGCCTCGCCGCCCTGCCTGGTCATTGACGAGCCTCAGCTTAAAATCACCGGCCTCAAAATCACTTTCCCCGGTCGGACCGCGCCCGCGACCAACGCCGTCATTGTCTTTGACCAACCCCAGGAGGTTCCTTTCCCGGTTCCATTCGGCGATTGCGTGTTCATGGACGCCATTTCCCTGCCGGGCACCGTGGCTTTCAACCTCTACGGCCATGAAATCCAGTTGATTCCGCGCGTCCTCACGATTGACAAGAAGGAATACCCCTGGCAATCAGATGTCACGCTGGAAGCAGCCCACTGATTGACCCTCAACCGCCTATTAAGGCGGAGACTGCACGCGATAAAAACGCAACGGCTGGTTGGTGAACACGCCGTAATCCGTGACTTTCAGCAGGCCGGCCGCCGCCGGAACGTTGGTGATCAAAAGCGTATTCCAAAGACCGCCCAATAAATTGCTGGACCATTCCACGCGATACGAACCCAATGCGATTCCGTTAAACGCCAGGCTGGCGTCGTTGTTGGATTTAACCAGACTGACCTGGCCGGGAGCGCTCAAGGCCGTCTTGAGGGCCTGCACCAGCGGCGCCGGCTGGCCGGGAACGTAATCCTGCGCCAATTCCCAAATCATTACCCCCCCCAGGCCGCGGTTTCGGACATAGCTGACCTTGCACTCGCAAGCGCGGGGGTCATCATAGGAGATGAACATGTCATTGGCCGCAGGCGTGTTGGTGATGCTCAGATATGCGGCCTGGGCGTTGGTGTCCCAATGGTAATGGTTCGTCTGGTAATAGCCGGACATGATCTCGCTGTACGACGGGGTGGTCACGCTGGGCGGATTGGTGGCGGGCCAGGATTGGCGCGGTTGGGTCACGCCCGGTCCGCCGGTCCATATATACCCGTAAAATGGCAGGCCCACGCCCAGTTTTGACGGCGTGACGCCGTTGCCGGTAAAATTATTGATCGCACCCTGCACCGATGGAACCAATTCTCCCGGGGCGCTGGGAAAGGTGTAGCCGCCATCGTAAATGGGCGAATTAAACCAGGTCACCCATCCCCCATACGGGCCGGAGAGGTCGTAGGTCATCACGTTGATCTGGTCCAATTTGTCCTGCATGGAGGCGAACATCGTGAACTCCGCGGTGGGCGAATCATCAAAAGAGGGATACGCAGGTGCGGCAATGGTCAATAGTTTGGTGGCCGGGAATCCGGGTGCCGACCGGAGCGCATAGACAAGGTTTGTGTATTGATTGGTGTCGGTGGAGAGGAACGGCTCCCAATCAATGTCCAGTCCGTCGTAACCATACAGGTTCACGAAGCTGACCAGATTGCTGACAAATGCCGGCAGGTTTGCCGTGGTCGTCGCCTCTTGAAACACGGTCTCCGTTCCGGCGCCCCCCACGCAAATGATGGCCTTGGCGCCGGCGGCATGAGCCACCGCCACCAGGTTGGCGCACTTTGACGGTGACAAATCGTTGGCGCCGATGTCCAGCGAACCATCCGACTGGGGCGTAAGTGAAAAGTGAACGACGTGGGTGATCGTGGTGAAGTCAATGTTTGAGGCCGCCATTCCATCCTGCTCCCAGCCCGGTAAGTAACCGGTGACCCACGGTCCGGCTTGCGCGGCGGAAAAAAACAGGCCTCCTCCGACGATGGAAAAAACCACCCGCAGATGCAGAGCCTGTCTGAAAATTCGGAGGAGTCCTGCGGCGAGGGATTTTGGCGGTGGCCAAGGCGGCGAGTTCCGAGCATCCCCAAAGCGGGCTGTAAGGAACGAGCCAACACCGGCCACAGGCGAAAGACCCGCCGCCCGGAGGGTTTTTGGGCAAAAGGCCGTCCGACTTCGTTGCTCCTCAGTCGAAGATCCGCAAGGGATATACTCCTTCGTCGCGCCTCGCCATCCAGCCTTTTGCCCAAAAACAGAACCCCTCGGAATTTTCAGACAGGCTCTTAGGCAAAGCTTGCGGGGGTCAAACATACACATCAAAATGATCCGGGCACTGGAGCCCGCCAACGGCCCGCAGAATCAGTTGCGCCGGGTCGTTACGCTTTGTAATTTTAAAAAATCCTGATTCGGGGGGCTGTTGATGTTTCCGCGGACAGGATAGGTGGTGCGCGGGTCAACCATTTTAAAGACTTGAGAATGACCGTCGCAAAAAGAGAGAACGTACCCGCGATTGTGCCGGGTGGCCGGAAAATCGGCAAAGGGGCGCGTGCTGGTCATGTCAACCCAAAAGAAACCGTCATTGATGCTCAATTCGTGTTCATCAATCAGGTACCAAGTTTGGGAGGGGAATGGATTCTCGCTTTCCTTCAGGTAATACGCAAACAGCGCTGCTTGCGCTTCTGGAACGCCAAAGCTCGCTGAACCCGTCACCGCATGGCTGGTTCCTATCCATCCGTTCATGGAATAACTGCGCACGTGCGGAACGCCACCAGTCTGGCTGGGATCGGAGGGACATTGATAGATGCCAAAGCTGCTGTTGTAATTCCAGAATGCCCCAGTGGTGATGCAGAGCGGATTGGTGGAATCAAGCTCTCCGGGCGTCACCTGGCCATATTGGCTCTCCAAGGCATCGTTCATGTTTCCCTGAATCCAGGAATTCGTGGATGCAGCGGCCGTCGGGTTGTTGAGGGCGTACAAGCCATTGTTGTCGTTGACATACATTATCGCGCACAAGGTCAATTCCTTCATGTTGCTCAGGCACTTGGTCTGTTTCGCCTTTGTTTTTGCGCTGGACAGGACCGGCAGAAGCAAACTGGCCAGGATGCCGATGATGGCAATCACCACCAGAAGCTCAATGAGCGTGAAGGCCTTGAAACGCCGGGCGATCCCGGAGCCAATAAAATTCTGGTGATGGCGATTATTCATTATATTGATTCGGCCTTGCATCGGCCGGGGCGCCCACACGCCCCGGCCGACAGTTTAGACCACACACCGCAATTATTGCAACTGTACCCGATAATACTTCTGGCCGGACGGGGTGTTCGTATATGGCGAAGTTGCCCCCACGACCGTGCTGTAAGGTCCGGTGACCGTTGTCGCCGACTGGAGCGTGCCCGCCGGCCACGTCACCACGACCTTGCCGCCGGATTGCGTAATGGAGACATGGGTCGTGTTCAGGAAGTGGTTTTGGATTTGCGCCGGGCTGAGCACATAGTTGTAAACCGCAACATCCTGGATGCCGCCATCCCAGTCACCAAAGACGCCGTCACTGCGAACCGCCAGAGTGGTTGGACCGGCGTTGATGGTCGGGTCACCATTGACGCCGTTTTGGATGAATCCGACGGCGGCGGCGGTGGTTGAGAACACCAGGCGGTTGTTCGAATACCAGACCATGTTCGTGCCATCGTCGGTGAGAACCATGTGATACCACGTGCCGGGCACAATGGGGTTGTCGGCGAACTCACTGGTGAAGCTGCCGTTGGGGCCGCCGTTGTAGATGTTCCAGGTCCAAACATTGGCCGAGTGCTGGTAGATGTTCCAGCCGTACAGATTCACCCCCATGTTTGGGTTGCCCTCGGAGGAAATCGGCGTCGGGAAGTTGCCGCTGAGCGAGGTGGGCTGGATCCAGAATTCATACGACCAGGGGCCGGTCACCGGGTTCAGTTCCAGGGCGTAAGGGATGGTGACAATCGCCGTGTTGGTGACGTGAATGGCGGTGTCAGTGTCATGTGGAACGCCGCTGGGATAACCAAACGTCAAAATGCCGGAGGGCGCTTGATACGCGCCGTCAAAGCTGCCGGCGTCATCCAACGCATTCGTCGCGCCCGTGGATTCATCCAAACGCCAGAAGGCGACCGGATTATCCGCGAGGACAACCGTGGAATATGCGTTCGAGAGGGCGGAGTTGGTCCGGGCAATGACCGTCAGGGAGGCCGGGCTGCTGGGAGCGTTGCCAAACGGCCCGGTGACCTGCGCATAGTATGAATTACCGGTCAGGGATAACTGGATGTTCGTCAACCAGAGAGTGTCGGCGGTCGCACCCGTGATGGCCGTATCCACCGAGTTGGAAACGACATGCCACAGATAGGTGATGGGCAATGCGCCATTGGCGGCCACACGGAAGGCGGCATGGCTGCCGACCCGGCGGGTGATGGAAAACGGACTGTTGTTGATGTTCAAGTTGGTCTGAACCGTGAGGGTGGCAGTGGTGCTGTTCGTGCTGCCGGCGATATTGGTCACCGTCACGAAGAACACCGCGTTATTATCGGCGGGAAAGGACGGAGTAATCGTATAGGTATTGTTGGTGGCGTTGGGGATGGGGCCGCTGCCTTGCCGCACCCAATGATAACTCAAAGGTGCCGTGCCGAGGGCCTGGGAGGAGAAGGTCACGGGGACCCCGGCATAAGTGGTGGCGGATGCCGCCGGCTGCACTGAAATTGAAGGCGCCGTGGGCACAGCCCTGATTTCATTCGTGCCCACCGTGTAATGATTCGCCACTTGAGCTGCGCTCAGCGGGTAATTATAGAGGGCAACTTCATCTACGTATCCATTATATGGGAGAAAACCCGTGGCCGGGCCTTCGCCGACGATCAAATCCTCTGCGCCGTTGTTGGCCAGAAATTGGGGGATGGCGTCCACGCGCGATAGTACTCCGTTGACGTAGAAGCTTGCATTGGTTCCGTTATAAGTGAGCACGAGGTGGGCCCATTGGCCCACGACGACGACGTTGGTCCCGGCACCGACAAAACCGGGATTGGGCCTGATGCTGTATGACCAGGTGCTTCCGGGCCCCTGGGTTTGATAAAAATTCCAGCCGGCGGAATTGTTCCAGGGAGCTGGCTGGCCAAAATCGGATGAGTCGTCCAAGGGTACGAAAAAATTGGTGGCATCGGTCGTGGCCTGGACCCAGAGTTCGGCCGAAAACGGCGCTCCGTTCGTGCCATCCGTGGTGGGATTGATGGTGGAATTCACCGGAATGTCAATGTGACCTTGTCCCGGCCCCGTCGAAATTGCAAACAAGGCCGCGTTGGTGTCAACCCCCGGTACTCCCAACTGCGGATACACCGTGACGTTGTCAGCCTGGGTGACGTAGGTGACAAAGCCGGAGGAGCCGTTGGTCGAAGAATCGGCCACGGTGGTAGAGCCGTTGGGTTCTTCCAGATGGTAATAGGCGACCGGATGGTCGTTGGTGATGGTGCTGAAATAATCGGCCCGGGCCGCGGAAGCGGCCAGCAGACATAGCGCCGGGGTGAGAACGGCCAACGAGAAACGTCGGCCCGTCATGTTTTTTGTTTTTGGGTTCATAGGCTTTTGATCTGGGCTGGTTGTAATGTACAAATATAAAGTTGTAGCAACGGGGCCAAATATTCTCTGGCGTTGAGTGTTTTGTCCACCCCCTGCATTGGGGGGGTGCAAGGCCGCCGTCGACCGGCTCCGTCCGTATTTACCCCGATCAGCCAATAAAATTATTTTTCCAAATATTGGATGACGGCTTCCGTGCGGGTGCGCACGTTGAGCTGCGCAAAAATTCTTTTGACGTGCCCGTGCACTGTCCAGACGCTAATGCCCATGGCCTGGGCGATTTCCTTGTCCACACAACCTTTGCTCAAGAGGGCCAGCACCTCGCGTTCGCGGAGGGTGAGCCTGGCCAGCGCCGAGTTGTCATGGCTGGACGGCAGTTGAAGCAATTCCTGGAAATAATATTTGACGCGCAACAACAAGTCGTCGGTCATCAACTCCGATCGGCTGACTACATTAACAATCGGCTCCAGCAACCGGTCCGGCCGGATGCGCTTGACCAAATATCCCCCCGCTCCGCCGGGCGTGGAAACGAACATCTGGTCGCCGTCAATGTGGACCGAGTAGGTCAGGGCCGGCACCCCCGGTTGAATGGGAGCGATGGTGCCGGCGGATTTGTGGCCGACGCGGCCGGCCAGATTGCGGTTCAAAAGCACCATGCGGGGTTTGTGGAGGGCCAGGGCCTGCGAGAACGATTCCGCCGAGTCGCAGGGAATGCTGCCGAATCCGGCCTGCTGATCGATGCTCCAGCACAATGCCCGGCGAATGCCGGCATCCAACTCAACCACCAGCACGCGCTGCCGGTTGGGATTCGTCGGCACAGGGTCGGCGACGGAACCCGTCCCCTTTCCCACCAGCGTATGAATGGTGGTATAAGTCCACAGCACGGGGTTCGCGCACCATTCGAAGCTCACGATCAACTCGCGGGGAAAAAGTTTGAAGACGCTGTTCCACCCTTTCTTCGTCGCCGTCTGGTAAATCCGGGCCGCCTTGGCCGCGGCCGTCTCCAGGTCCGGGGTGCCCAGCGGAAAAAAATAGCCTGTGCCGGCATGATCAATGCGGACGGCCAGATCCTGTTCCGATTCGCCCGAGGCCGGAAAACGATATCGCCGGAGAATCAGCCGGACTTTCCAATTAAACCCGTTGTCGTTGCTGGCGGCCTCGGCATTCACAAAACTGCTGTCGGGAGGTTGCTTCGACATCAATTATATGAAACGCCTTGCGCGCGCCGCCGTCAATCCAGAACTGGACAAAAGTGGCCTCCATGGCCGCCCCCTTCAGCGTGTCATTCCAAAATGTCAGATACCGCCTCAACCGGTTTTTTCTCCGGTTGATGCCCGGGCTGGAATCCGTTTTTGGCGACAAGCGTCGGCGTCGTACGGAAAGGTTCCCACATCGGCAGGTTTCCAAAAACCCAGTGGTAATATTCGGATTCTTTGAGCTTGCTGCCCGCCGCCGCGTCCAGGATGAGCGTGCATTCGGCATGCAATTGCAGGGAGGTGGCCGAAATCATACTCGTAATCGGACCTTCCACCGCCTTGGCGACAATCGCCGCCTTTTCCTCTCCCGTGGCCAGCAGGACGCAACGCCGGCAATCGAGAATCGTGCCAACCCCCATCGTGATGGCGCGTTGAGGCACCAAATCAGGCGAAGGAAAAAGCGGCGCGTTCTGGGCACGCGTCACCGGCGAAAGCACCTTCACACGCGTGCGCGAGCGGAGCGCGGAAAGAGGTTCATTGAATCCCAGGTGCCCGTTCTGGCCAATGCCGAGCAGTTGCAAATCAATGCCGCCGTTCTCCGTTATCAGCCGCTCGTAATTGGCGCATTCGGCGGTTAGGTCCGCGGCCATGCCATCGGGCAGATGCGTGTTTTGCAAACGTATGTTCACATGCGCGAACAAATGGTGGTTCATGTAATGCCGGTAGGAATTGACATGATCAGCGGGCAGGCCGACATACTCGTCGAGGTTGAATGTGCTGCAGGCCGAGAAATCAAGCCCCTCCTTGCGGTGCAACTGGACCAGCCGGGCGTAGACAGATTCCATCGTGTTGCCGGTGGCCAGCCCCATGACCAGACGCGGATTGCTCCTCAAGGCCCGGGCAATTATTTGCGCCACCAGGTCGGCGGCGGCATCCGCGTTTGGTCGAATTACAACTTCCATAAATGGTGCCTGATAAAAGTGTTGTTGCCGCCTGTCTTTCAAGAGGCCAGCCGTTCACTTTTAAACTCTAACCGGGAAGACGGCAGCAACAACCCCCTGAATTGGGGGTTGCACAAACGGCCCCTTTCCGGAAAATGCGGGATGCATTCCGCCTTTTGGGATTGGATTGCCGCAGCCTGTCTGCTGGAAATGTCGTGAACCCGTGTCATTCATCAATGCAATCGAAAATTCTGCCGGTATTCCTCCAAGGATCCGTTGACACCAGCCGCGTTCGAAATTGACGCATATGAACGAAAATCACGGCGTGGCAAAGCAGGGGTACAATCGTTTTCTCCTCATCGTCGCCGGCCTGGGCGGCCTGCTTTACGGCGTGGACGTCGGCATCATTTCCGGTGCGCTGCCGTACTTGGAAGCCACGTCCAAACTGAATGCGGGACAGCTCTCTTTCATCGTGGCAGCGGTGCTGCTGGGCAGCGTCATTTCCACCTTGTTTGCCGGCATGCTGGCCGACTGGCTGGGGCGCAAGAAACTCATGTCGTTGAGTGGTATCTTGTTTGTCGTCAGCATTCCAATGATTGCCCTCGCAAACGGTTACGGCGCGCTGGTTTTCGGGCGCATATTACAGGGCATCAGCGGAGGCTTGATCGGCGTGGTCATTCCGCTGTACCTGGCCGAATGCTTGAGCGCCTCCGCCCGTGGCAAGGGAACAGGCATCTTTCAGTGGCTGCTGACCCTGGGCATCGTGGCGGCGGCCGTCATTGGATTGTATTTCAGCAACCGGGTTGAAGCCGTGGCCAAACTTGGGGATGCGGACAAATTGTTTGCATTCAAGGACACGGCCTGGCGCAGCATTTTTTGGGTTTCCCTGCCGCCGGGCATTTTGTTCGTCATCGGCAGCTTCATGGTGGCGGAATCGCCGCGCTGGCTGTTCCGCCGGGGCAAAATAGACGCCGCCCGCGCCGCGCTGTTGCGTTCGCGTACTGAAGAACAGGCGGAAACTGAACTGAAGGAGATGGAAGAAACCGTTGCGGCCGAAAAGGCGGGCGGTTCGACCAACGGTCAAAAAATCAAGGAATCGCTGCTTCGTCGAAAATACGTGATTCCGTTCATTCTTGCGTGTGTCATTCTCGCCTGCAATCAGGCCACTGGCGTCAACTCCATCATCGGCTACAACGCGACCATTCTTATTCAGGCCGGCCTGGATGACCGGCAGGCCCATCTGGGTTATGTTCTTCTCACTCTGGTAAATTTCCTGATGACCATCGGGGCCGTCCTGCTGGTGGACCGCAAAGGCAGGAAATTTCTGCTCTCGTTCGGCAGTGCGGGAATCATTATTTCACTTATCTGTGTCGGCAGCCTGTTTCACAAAACCGAAAAATTGCGTGTGGACATGAAGGATGCCGTCCAAACGCAGGTCACCACCAATCAAACGCTCTCGCTCAGCTTCGATGCGCCGACGGCCGCCCGTTTGCTTGCCGGCCAAAACTTTGGCACAGGGCCCGCGACGCTCATCGTGATTTATTCCTATGGCGATTTTCGCGCGGCGACCTCGGTTGCGCGTTCAGATGATCCGGCCGCAAAACCGGTTGAAATCAACCGTGATGGCTGCCTGCCGCCAAACAAGGTGGTCGCATTTTTCTCGAATCCGTTCGCCGATCTTGATGCCGCGCGCTCGGCACCCCTAAAAATACAAAATGCGCTCATCACCCCCGTTCCCTCCGCGCAAAACGGCTGGCTCACTGCCATTTGCCTCTTTGCGTTCATGGCGTTTTTCGCCGTCGGACCCGGCGTGTGTGTCTGGCTTGCACTCTCTGAATTGATGCCGACGCGCATCCGGTCCAACGGCATGAGCATCGCGTTGCTCATCAACCAGGCCGTCTCGACTGTCATTGCCGCCACCTTCCTGCCAACCGTCGGCAAATATGGTTACTCGACCATGTTTTTCATGTTCGCCGGATGCACCGTGGTTTATTTCATTACCGCCGCGTTCTTCCTGCCCGAAACCAAGGGCAAAACCCTGGAGGAAATCGAGGAACATTTCGAAGGCGGGAAATAATTTCGACAGAACCTGTGAAAATCTCCTCCCAACCAGCCATTGCCGCGCCGCTTGATCCGGGGTTTCAGCCCGCCATCAGCTTCAATCTCTCCTATCTCGCAGCCGTCAAGGCCTCGGGCAAGGGCGTGCCGCTCGTGCTCGGTTTGGAACGCGAAAACGGCCTGCTTTCCCGTTATGAGACCATGGTGAATTCAGAGCCTGACGCAGCCACGCTTCGGTATGTGGAGCGGATCGTGAAATTTCTGCTTTGGTCACGCGGCGGCTGGAAACTGCACTTCGGCGGACCGAAGCCGCTGAGCGAATTCATCCGCAAAACGTATTCAGCGCGCGGCGCGCGGAAGTTTGACTGTGAAATGATGGCGCGCGCCTACGGCCGGAAATTTCAGGTCGCGCTCACCAGCGCCGCAAAGGTTCCCGCCCGCAAGGAAATGCAATCGGCCGCCGGCGGTCACTTGAAGGGCTGCCGCATCGGCTTCGACCTGGGCGCGAGTGATTACAAGGTTTCCGCCGTGATGAACGGCCGGGCGTTCTTTACCGAGGAGGCGCCGTGGAATCCGGCCATCCAGCCAAATCCCGAATATCATTATCATCATCTTTCGGCGGCGTTGCATCGCGCCGCGGCGCATCTGCCGCGCGTGGACGCCATCGGTGGCAGTTCCGCCGGTATCATCGTGGACAATGAGATCCGCGTCGCCTCCCTGTTGCGGGCCGTTCCAAAAAATCTTTTCCCCCGGGCAGCAGGCATGTTCAAACGCATCCAGCGCGAGTGGAATGTCCCGCTCGTGGTGATGAACGATGGCGATGTGACGGCGCTGGCCGGGGCGCTATCCCTTCGACAAAAGGGCATGTTGGGCGTGGCCATGGGCTCCAGCCAGGCCGGCGGGTTCATGGATTTGCAGGGCCGCATCCCGGGCTGGCTGAACGAACTGGCGTTCGTGCCCGTGGATTACAATCCCCACGCCCCGGTCGATGAATGGTCCGGCGACCTTGGAACCGGCGCGCTTTATTTTTCACAGCAGGCGGTGAACCGGCTGTTGCCGGCGGCGAAGATCTCCCTGCCCCGCAAAATGGGTTTGCCGGAAAGGCTCAAGGAAGTCCAAAATCTCATGGCGGCGGGCGATGCCCGCGCGGCTAAGATTTACGAAACCATCGGCGTCCATTTCGGTTATGCCATCGCGCACTACGCGGATTTTTATGACTTCCGTCATCTGCTGATCCTGGGGCGCGTGACCACCGGCGCGGGCGGCGATGTGATGCTGGCCAGGGCGCGCGAAGTCTTGCGCCGGGAATTTCCGGAACTGGCTGATCGTGTTGAGCTTCATGTTCCGGATGAGAAAGCTCGCCGCGTCGGTCAGGCGGTGGCGGCCGCAAGCTTGCCCGCAAGCCAGAATTGAGCCTATGAAATTCCATCAAGCAACCGCAGAAATTTTTGTGCCGGATGGAAAGCCGGCCGCCGCCGCGTTGGAACGCGTCACGCATCTGGGCATTGGCGCGCATCAGGACGATCTGGAGTTCATGGCCTTCCACGGCATTCTGAATTGTTTCGGGAGCGGGAAAAACTGGTTTGGCGGCGTCATCTGCACGAATGGTTCCGGCAGCGCGCGCTCCGGCCCCTACGCGAATTTCACCGATGAGCAAATGATGGTGATCCGCCGTCGCGAACAGAACGCCGCCGCCATGGTCGGCCGTTACGGCGTGATGATACAACTGGATCATCCCAGCAGTGTGGTGAAAAGCCCGGCCGACTTCAGTTTGAAGGAAGACCTCAAGCAAATCCTGACCGCTGCGCGCCCGGAAATCGTCTATACGCATAATCTCGCCGACAAGCATGACACCCACATCGGCGTCGTCATTGCCGCGCTGCAGGCCATGCGTGAGCTGCCGCGCGAACGGCGTCCGCAACGCGTCTGGGGATGCGAAGTCTGGCGCAATCTCGACTGGCTGCCCGACGCGGACAAGGTGTTGATGGATGTGAGCGGGCGCACCAGCCTGGCGGCCGCGTTGAACGGCGTTTTTGATTCGCAAATCGCCGGCGGCAAACGCTATGACCTGGCCACGGCCGGCCGGCGCGCCGCCAACGCGACCTTCTTTGAATCGCACCAGACCGACAAAACCACGGAGCTCATCTTCGGCATGGATCTGACGCCGCTGGTGGTTGATCCCGCGATGGACATTGCCGGTTACGCCTGTGGTCTGATCGAGAAATTCCAGGCGGACGTGCGGACGAAGTTGGTCAAACGGCTCGGCGGCATCTGAATCTATTTCAAATGGAAATCAAAAGCATGAAATCAAAAATCACCGGCTTGATACTTCTGTCGCTGGCGGCGGCCGCCAACGCCGCAAGCTCAAACACCCTGGCCATCATTCCGCTGCCGCAACAAATTGAGATGCGCGACGGCGCATTCCAGCTCGCGGCCGGCACTCGCATCTACACAGATCACGCTTCGCGTGTCACCGGACATTTTTTGACGGAGCGGCTGCGGCCGTCCACCGGTTTGCCGTTGAAGACTGGCACGAAATACTTTGGCGGCGCCGCCATCCCCGGCGGCATTTTTCTGACCACCAGGAATGCGGATGCGAAGCTCGGCACCGAGGGCTACGAACTCACCGTCACGCCGGATTCGGTTGTAATCCGCGCCCCGACGCAAGCGGGCCTGTTTTACGGGGTGCAAACCCTGTTCGAATTGCTGCCCCCGGAAGTTTTTTCCACAAATACCGCCACCAATGTGGCCTGGCAGATTCCCTGCGTGCATATCGTGGACTGGCCGCGCTTTAAATGGCGCGGGTTCCTGCTGGATGTAAGCCGCCATTATTTCAACAAGTCCGAGGTCGAAACCTTTCTCGACGGGATGGCGATGCATAAACTGAATGTGTTTCACTGGCATCTGACGGACGACCATGGCTGGCGGATCGAAATCAAAAAATATCCGAAGTTGACCGAAATCGGAGCCTGGCGCGCGGGCGGCGGCTTCGGCTTTGACCCGAAAACCACGAGTGCCTATGGGCCCGACGGGCGTTACGGCGGATTTTACACGCAGGACGATATCCGCGAGGTGATCAAATATGCGGCGGCACGGCACATCACCATCGTGCCGGAAATTGAAATGCCCGGCCACGCCACGGCGGCATTGGCGGCGTATCCGCAATACAGTTGCACGGGCGGCCCGTTTGAACCCTTGATGACCGCGGGCATTTTCAACGGCATTTACGACCCGGCCAAGGAGGAGACCTTCCAGTTTCTGAGCAATGTGCTGGCCGAGGTGGCCGGCCTGTTCCCCGGCCAGTACCTCCATATCGGCGGCGACGAGGTGCCGAAGGAGACCTGGAAAAACAGCGCGGACTGCCAGGCGCTCATGAAGCGCGAAGGATTGAAAAACGAGGAGGAATTGCAGAGCTGGTTCACGCGGCGCATTGAAAAAATTGTCAGCGCCGATGGACATTCCATGATCGGCTGGAGCGAAATTTTGCAGGGCGGCCTCGCGAAAAACGCCGCGGTCATGGACTGGATTGGCGGCGCGAAGGAGGCGGCCAGCGCCGGTCATGACGTGGTGATGACGCCGACCGCGTTTTGCTACTTCGATTTCTACCAGTCAACCAACCATGCGGACGAGCCCAAGGCCGCCGCCTGGGGCGGCCCGCTGACACTGGGCAAGATGTACGCCTTCGACCCCATGCCCACCAACGTGCCGCCCGAGTTGCAATCGCACATCCTGGGCGCCCAGGGCAATTTATGGACGGAACAGATTCCCAATTTCAAACACGCGCAATACATGACCTTTCCCCGCGCCTGCGCGCTCGCGGAAGATGTCTGGTCGGCAAAGGACGCCAAGAATTGGGACGACTTCATGCGCCGGTTGCAAATCCAGGCGCAACGGTTCGATCGGCTGGGCATCAATTATCGCCACGCTGCCCTTGAGACGCCGGAACCGGATCCGCTCCATTAACGATTCACAGGAAGAGTTGTCGTGGGAATCGGACGCCGTGCTGGAAGCGACCAGCTAGACGTTGACTTCCGCCGGGGCCGGCTGCTTTTCGTGCTCGAACCACGCATAGAGCACCGGCAAAATAAACAGCGTCACCAGTGTCGCCGTCAACAGTCCGCCAATGATCACCACGGCAAACGGCCGCGAAGTCTCCGCGCCCACCTCGGTCGAGAGCGCCATCGGAAGCAGCCCCAAGGCCGCCATCAACGCCGTCATCACCACCGGCCGCACGCGCGAGAGCGCGCCGTTCTCAACTGCCTCGATGACCGGTTGCCCGTGCCGGCGCAATTCACGAATGCGTTCGATAAGAATCACCCCGTTCAGCATCGCAATGCCGAACAGTGCCATGAATCCCACCAGTGCCGAGACCGACAGGTCCAGACCGGCCAGCGGCAGTGCGAAAATCCCGCCCACCGCCGCAAACGGCACGTTCAGCAAAATCAAAAAGGCCATCCAGCCCGAGTCGAACGCCACAAACAGCAGAAAGAAGATCGCCGTCAGCGTGATGGGCACGATCACTGCCAGCCGCCGCACCGCGCGCTGCTGGTTCTCGAACGCGCCCGTCCATTCCCAGCGGTAGCCCGGCGGCAGTTTCACCGCCCGCGCCGCTTCCTGACGCGCCTCGGCCACGACCGACCCCAGGTCGCGGCCGCGCACAGAAAACTTCACCGCCGTTCGCCGGGCATTTTCCTCGCGCCAGATTTGTGCAAAGCCTGGCCGCGCCTCGACCGATGCCAGCAAACCCAGCGTCAATCGTTCGCCGTTCGACCCGAATACCGGTATCCGGCGGATGGAATCAAGGTCGGACACCGCCTTGGGCGTCACCTTCACCACGAGGTCGAAGGTCCGCTCGCCTTCCAGCACCTCGGTCGCCACCGAACCGCCCATCGCCGTTTCGACAACCTGCTCCACGTCCGCCACCGCCAGTCCGTAGCGCGCAATGGCCAGGCGGTCCACGGTGATCTGCACCTGCGGCTGCCCCAGCAGTTCCTCGGCTTCCACATCCGCCGAACCTGGGATTTTTTG